>NZ_KV837636.1:0-5397 GCF_001838575.1 Streptococcus sp. HMSC034B03 | reverse complement strand
AAAAAAGGTATTGACAAGAAGAGAAGGAGATGATATACTAAGATAGTTGTCGCTTGAGGGGCGACAAAGACCTTTGAAAACTGAACAAGACGAACCAATGTGCAGGCGACTGTTTAAGAAGACAGTCCGTCAAACATTAAGAAGAAACAATAAATCTGTCAGTGACAGAAATGAGTGAGAACTCAAACTTTATATGAGAGTTTGATCCTGGCTCAGGACGAACGCTGGCGGCGTGCCTAATACATGCAAGTAGGACGCACAGTTTATACCGTAGCTTGCTACACCATAGACTGTGAGTTGCGAACGGGTGAGTAACGCGTAGGTAACCTGCCTATTAGAGGGGGATAACTATTGGAAACGATAGCTAATACCGCATAACAGTATGTAACACATGTTAGATGCTTGAAAGATGCAATTGCATCGCTAGTAGATGGACCTGCGTTGTATTAGCTAGTAGGTAGGGTAAAGGCCTACCTAGGCAACGATACATAGCCGACCTGAGAGGGTGATCGGCCACACTGGGACTGAGACACGGCCCAGACTCCTACGGGAGGCAGCAGTAGGGAATCTTCGGCAATGGGGGGAACCCTGACCGAGCAACGCCGCGTGAGTGAAGAAGGTTTTCGGATCGTAAAGCTCTGTTGTTAAGGAAGAACGAGTGTGAGAATGGAAAGTTCATACTGTGACGGTACTTAACCAGAAAGGGACGGCTAACTACGTGCCAGCAGCCGCGGTAATACGTAGGTCCCGAGCGTTGTCCGGATTTATTGGGCGTAAAGCGAGCGCAGGCGGTTAGAAAAGTCTGAAGTGAAAGGCAGTGGCTCAACCATTGTAGGCTTTGGAAACTGTTTAACTTGAGTGCAGAAGGGGAGAGTGGAATTCCATGTGTAGCGGTGAAATGCGTAGATATATGGAGGAACACCGGTGGCGAAAGCGGCTCTCTGGTCTGTAACTGACGCTGAGGCTCGAAAGCGTGGGGAGCGAACAGGATTAGATACCCTGGTAGTCCACGCCGTAAACGATGAGTGCTAGGTGTTAGGTCCTTTCCGGGACTTAGTGCCGTAGCTAACGCATTAAGCACTCCGCCTGGGGAGTACGACCGCAAGGTTGAAACTCAAAGGAATTGACGGGGGCCCGCACAAGCGGTGGAGCATGTGGTTTAATTCGAAGCAACGCGAAGAACCTTACCAGGTCTTGACATCCCGATGCTATTTCTAGAGATAGGAAGTTTCTTCGGAACATCGGTGACAGGTGGTGCATGGTTGTCGTCAGCTCGTGTCGTGAGATGTTGGGTTAAGTCCCGCAACGAGCGCAACCCTTATTGTTAGTTGCCATCATTGAGTTGGGCACTCTAGCGAGACTGCCGGTAATAAACCGGAGGAAGGTGGGGATGACGTCAAATCATCATGCCCCTTATGACCTGGGCTACACACGTGCTACAATGGCTGGTACAACGAGTCGCAAGCCGGTGACGGCAAGCTAATCTCTGAAAGCCAGTCTCAGTTCGGATTGTAGGCTGCAACTCGCCTACATGAAGTCGGAATCGCTAGTAATCGCGGATCAGCACGCCGCGGTGAATACGTTCCCGGGCCTTGTACACACCGCCCGTCACACCACGAGAGTTTGTAACACCCGAAGTCGGTGAGGTAACCGTAAGGAGCCAGCCGCCTAAGGTGGGATAGATGATTGGGGTGAAGTCGTAACAAGGTAGCCGTATCGGAAGGTGCGGCTGGATCACCTCCTTTCTAAGGAAAACGGAAGCCATTGGTCGTCATGTTTAGTTTTGAGAGGTCTTGTGGGGCCTTAGCTCAGCTGGGAGAGCGCCTGCTTTGCACGCAGGAGGTCAGCGGTTCGATCCCGCTAGGCTCCATTAGGATAGAATCCTACTGAACTTAATAAAGAAGTGAAGTTGAATACGAGACTAACTTCTTAGGAAAAAAGATAAACTTCCTTGTGTTCATGGAACACAACGTCAGTTTTCTATTTTCTACAGAAGTTTTCGCAAGCGAACCGTCTCTTACTATCCTAAAATTAGCACATTGAAAATTGAATAACGATATCAAATAGTAACAAGAAAATAAACCGAAAACGCTGTGAATATTAATGAGTATATGACTGAGAGGTCAAAGATAAGGTTAAGTTAGTAAGGGCGCACGGTGGATGCCTTGGCACTAGGAGCCGAAGAAGGACGTGACAAACGACGAAATGCCTTGGGGAGCTGTAAGTAAGCGTAGATCCAGGGATGTCCGAATGGGGGAACCCAACAGGTAGATGCCTGTTACCCGTATCTGTTAAGGATATGAGGAGGAAGACGCAGTGAACTGAAACATCTAAGTAGCTGCAGGAAGAGAAAGCAAAAGCGATTGCCTGAGTAGCGGCGAGCGAAAGGGCAAGAGGGCAAACCGAGAAGTTTACTTCTCGGGGTTGTAGGACTGCGATGTGGACTTAAAGATTATAGAAGAAGACCTTGGGAAGGGTTGCCAGAGAGAGTAAGAGCCTCGTATTTTAAATAGTCTTTATACCTAGCAGGATCCTGAGTACGGCGGGACACGAGGAATCCCGTCGGAATCTGGGAGGACCATCTCCCAACCCTAAATACTCCCTAGTGACCGATAGTGAACCAGTACCGTGAGGGAAAGGTGAAAAGCACCCCGGGAGGGGAGTGAAAGAGAACCTGAAACCGTGTGCCTACAACAAGTTCGAGCCCGTTAATGGGTGAGAGCGTGCCTTTTGTAGAATGAACCGGCGAGTTATGTTATGATGCGAGGTTAAGTTGAAGAGACGGAGCCGTAGGGAAACCGAGTCTGAAGAGGGCGCCATAGTATCATGATGTAGACCCGAAACCATGTGACCTACCCATGAGCAGGTTGAAGGTGAGGTAAAACTCACTGGAGGACCGCACCAGGGCACGTTGAAAAGTGCTTGGATGACTTGTGGGTAGCGGAGAAATTCCAAACGAACTTGGAGATAGCTGGTTCTCTCCGAAATAGCTTTAGGGCTAGCGTCGACAGAAAGATTCTTGGAGGTAGAGCACTGTTTGGGTGAGGGGTCCATCCCGGATTACCAATCTCAGATAAACTCCGAATGCCAATGAATTATGGTCGGCAGTCAGACTGCGAGTGCTAAGATCCGTAGTCGAAAGGGAAACAGCCCAGACCACCAGCTAAGGTCCCAAAATAATTGTTAAGTGGAAAAGGATGTGGAGTTGCACAGACAACTAGGATGTTAGCTTAGAAGCAGCTATTCATTCAAAGAGTGCGTAATAGCTCACTAGTCGAGTGACCCTGCGCCGAAAATGTACCGGGGCTAAAACAATTTACCGAAGCTGTGGATCCTTTAGGGGATGGTAGGAGAGCGTTCTATGTGTGGTGAAGGTGTACCGTGAGGAGCGCTGGAACGCATAGAAGTGAGAATGCCGGTATGAGTAGCGCAAGACAGGTGAGAATCCTGTCCACCGTAAGACTAAGGTTTCCAGGGGAAGGCTCGTCCGCCCTGGGTTAGTCGGGACCTAAGGAGAGACCGAAAGGTGTATCCGATGGCCAACAGGTAGAGATTCCTGTACTAGAGTATAGAGTGAAGGAGGGACGCAGTAGGCTAACTCAAGCGTGCGAATGGAAGAGCACGTCTAAGCAGTGAGGTGTGATAGGAGTCAAATGCTTCTATCTGTAACATTGAGCTGTGATAGGGAGCGAAGTTTAGTAGCGAAGTGAGTGACGTCACACTGCCAAGAAAAGCTTCTAGCGTTAATTTATACTCTACCCGTACCGCAAACCGACACAGGTAGTCGAGGCGAGTAGCCTCAGGTGATCGAGAGAACTCTCGTTAAGGAACTCGGCAAAATGACCCCGTAACTTCGGGAGAAGGGGTGCTGGCTTAAAGTCAGCCGCAGTGAATAGGCCCAAGCAACTGTTTATCAAAAACACAGCTCTCTGCTAAATCGTAAGATGATGTATAGGGGGTGACGCCTGCCCGGTGCTGGAAGGTTAAGAGGAGTGCTTAGCGGTAACGCGAAGGTATGAATTGAAGCCCCAGTAAACGGCGGCCGTAACTATAACGGTCCTAAGGTAGCGAAATTCCTTGTCGGGTAAGTTCCGACCCGCACGAAAGGCGTAATGATTTGGGCACTGTCTCAACGAGAGACTCGGTGAAATTTTAGTACCTGTGAAGATGCAGGTTACCCGCGACAGGACGGAAAGACCCCATGGAGCTTTACTGCAGTTTGATATTGAGTGTCTGTGCCACATGTACAGGATAGGTAGGAGCCAAAGAGATCGGGACGCCAGTTTCGATGGAGGCGATGTTGGGATACTACCCTTGTGTTATGGCCACTCTAACCCGGATAGGTGATCCCTATCGGAGACAGTGTCTGACGGGCAGTTTGACTGGGGCGGTCGCCTCCTAAAAGGTAACGGAGGCGCCCAAAGGTTCCCTCAGATTGGTTGGAAATCAATCGCAGAGTGTAAAGGTATAAGGGAGCTTGACTGCGAGAGCAACAACTCGAGCAGGGACGAAAGTCGGGCTTAGTGATCCGGTGGTTCCGTATGGAAGGGCCATCGCTCAACGGATAAAAGCTACCCTGGGGATAACAGGCTTATCTCCCCCAAGAGTTCACATCGACGGGGAGGTTTGGCACCTCGATGTCGGCTCGTCGCATCCTGGGGCTGTAGTCGGTCCCAAGGGTTGGGCTGTTCGCCCATTAAAGCGGCACGCGAGCTGGGTTCAGAACGTCGTGAGACAGTTCGGTCCCTATCCGTCGCGGGCGAAGGAAATTTGAGAGGATCTGCTCCTAGTACGAGAGGACCAGAGTGGACTTACCGCTGGTGTACCAGTTGTTCTGCCAAGAGCATCGCTGGGTAGCTATGTAGGGAAGGGATAAACGCTGAAAGCATCTAAGTGTGAAACCCACCTCAAGATGAGATTTCCCATAACGTTATGTTAGTAAGAGCCCTGAGAGAAGATCAGGTAGATAGGTTAGGAGTGGAAGTTGTGTGAGCAATGGAGCGGACTAATACTAATAGCTCGAGGACTTATCCGAGAAGAAGTAATGAGAACGTGAAGAAAAGCGTATGATTTTAGGGAATCAGCGCAGAAGTCATAGGGACTTCAAGCGGATTTATCTAAATCACTAGCTTTTTAGTTCGAATACAATTACTTAAGTAATGAAGGCAGATCTAGTAAGGATTTAGCCGGAGTACAATTTCATTGAGAAAGATAGCGTAGAGGTAAATCTTTTACAATTTGAGACGTTATTCAATTTTGAGTGTGTTAGATACTCAGCAGTTAAGTGATGATAGCCTAGGAGATACACCTGTACCCATGCCGAACACAGAAGTTAAGCCCTAGAACGCCGGAAGTAGTTGGGGGTTGCCCCCTGTGAGATATGGTAGTCGCTTAGCA
>NZ_KV837635.1:0-309 GCF_001838575.1 Streptococcus sp. HMSC034B03 | reverse complement strand
TTTTTTCTGTCTAATTTTTGGGGTGCAGATCAAGACATCCTCTCTTGATATTAAATTAGACTAACCCGCTAGACAATTAATATCGATGAAAAAAGAAAAAGGGAGAGACGAATCCCACCAGATACTAAAAACTAATATTTATTTAAAACATACATCAATCAATTAATCGGGAAGACAGGATTCGAACCTGCGACACCTTGGTCCCAAACCAAGTACTCTACCAAGCTGAGCTACTTCCCGTATGGATAGAAAAACCGAAACCTTCAGACTTCTTCTCTATGCACCCTAGAGGAGTCGAACCTCTAACCG
>NZ_KV837634.1:339-71604 GCF_001838575.1 Streptococcus sp. HMSC034B03 | reverse complement strand
AAAGTGTGTCCATTTACTTGACTATGTTGCAAGGGATTCCCTTATTCATCACGTACTATTCCTTTATACGCTTCAAATCCCATATGTTTGTAGAAACCTTTGACAAAAGGGTTCTGTTCGTTAAATTCTTCCTACTCATATTTTAGCAGTTTCTTATCTCTATGACAACCTGAGCTATTTTTTTCGATGTTCAAGAAATAATGGTTTCAGCTGTCTTCTTTTTCAAACTTGTTAATAACAGATTTAACACTTTTCAACAACTCCTTAACAGCGGAATGCTCCATTTTTTTCTCCTCATTCCTCATTCTCTCCACCAATACAGCATTCTTCGTGCTCATCTAAACTTTCGTCTGTCTGAATGGTTACTTTTGTAATTCCATACATTTTGAGATGTTGGCGAATGAGCTGCTGAGTTTCTGCTTGTTGTTCGGGATGTTTCATGCAAATATGAATCATCGCAAATTTTTCTAGTCCATCGGTTGTCCAAACATTTAGCTGAGTGACTGTTTGGATATTCTCGATTGTTTGAATTTCTGCATAAAGGTCATTCAGATTTACATCGCTCGGTACGTGATCAAGAAAGATTTGAACATTTTCCCAAAACTTTGGTAGTGCTTTACTCAAGATAAAGGTTGAAATGATGAGTGAAAGCAATGGGTCAAGGAAATACCAGTTTGTAAAACGAAGAATAAAGGATACAAAGATCACAGCCAACCAGCCTAAAATATCTTCTAGAAAATGCAGACTCAGAATGGATTCGTTGTGCGTATGTCCATGACTAACCACCCTGCTGGCTGCAAAGTTGATTACAATTGCAAAAATTCCCAAGATAAGCATACCGTCGTAATTTACCCGTTCAGGCGCAAATAGCTTGGGAACATTTTCAACCAAAATAAGAATAGAGCCCACTATCAAAATGGTAGAGGTCAACATGGCTCCCAGTAAACTATACCGTTTATAGCCTAATGTATAGTTTCTATCACCTCGTCTATTGGAAATTTTTTCAAAAAACGCCGACAAGCCAATCGCTAAGGCATCACCCGTATCATGCACCGCATCTGCTAGCACAGCACTAGAATTAAAAAGAACACCAAAGGTAAATTCAATAATTGCAAAAGAAAAATTTAACAGAAATGCAATCCAGACATTTTTACTTGATTTCATTATTGCCTCCTTCTAATCGCACATTGAGATTTGATTTTATTTATTGTATAATGTATTCAAAACAAAACACTTTGTTCAATTATATTATCTACTATTTTAACGGAGGAAACAAGAAACAAATCTAATGCTTCGTTTGATAGTGTACATTTAAGGAGATTTGTTCGGAAACGATGGATAGACGAGTTAAAAAATCACGCGCAGCCATTTATCAGGCTTTTCTCACTCTTTTGAATCAAAAAAGCTATGAGTCCCTCACAGTTCAAGAAATCATTGACCTTGCAGATGTCGGTCGGTCGACTTTCTATGCTCATTTTGAGACAAAAGAAGCACTACTTGAAGAAATGTGCCAAGATTTGTTCCAACATACATTTGTTGAGCGCTACCAAGCAAGCGAACTTTTTGACGCAACAGCTCATATTTTTTACCATTTCAGGAAAAACCAAGATAAAATAGCCACTTTATTATTATCTAAAAATATTTATTTTATCAATCGTTTAAAATTAGAGCTAGAGCATTATCTTTTTCCTCTCATTCGCGAAAAGTTATTGGCACAAAAGTCTGATTTACCAGAGCCATTTTTAAAAAACTATGTCACGACAACTTTTATTGAAACAGTTACTTGGTGGTTGGGACAACGAAATAAAATCGACGAAGCCACTATTACAGCCTACTATCTTGAGCTAATGCACTAATATAGGACTATAATTTTGGCTATCTCTATGGTATAATTTTTTAAGAACCTTTCTAGGAGAATTTATGAAAAAACAACATTCTATCTTTTTATTACCAGGAATTATCATGATGGGTGTCGCTTTGCGGACGCCCTTTACAACGCTTCCAACTGTCTTAACAGACATTGCCAACGGGCTTCATGTTTCAGTTAATTCCCTCGGTCTTTTGACCAGTCTGCCCTTAATCATGTTTGCTCTCTGCTCTTCATTTTCGGCGCGTTTGGCGAGCAAAATTGGGCTTGAACGGCTTTTTACTCTTGTCCTTGCCCTTCTTACCATTGGCTCTTTGATTCGGATTTTTAATCTACCACTTCTTTATATAGGAACCATTCTCATTGGAGCTTCCATTGCGGTGCTTAACGTATTACTGCCAAGCGTCATTCAAGCCAACCAACCGTATCGGATTGGGCTTTTAACGACAATGTATGTAACCTCTATGGGGTTATCGACTGCTATTGCTTCTTCTATTGCAGTGCCGATAACAAAAGCAACTTCATGGCAAGGTCTTGTTCTTTTTTTGACAATGGTTTGTCTTTTAGCATTTTTGATTTGGCTACCAAATACATCTTATAACCATTTCTTAGTGAACAAAAATAAAGAGCAACAAGGTAACTCTATCTGGAAAAATAAAAAAGTTTGGGCTATTATTATTTTTGGTGGCTTGCAATCATTGCTTTTTTATACTTGCCTAACCTGGCTACCAACTATGGCAACGCAAGCTGGCATTTCAAATGCTTCTGCTGGAGTTCTAGCCTCTGTCTTTAACTTGATTAGCCTACCTTTTTCAATGACCATTCCTAGCTTGACAACACGGCTGTCTCCTCGTCATCGTATGATAATGTTAGCAATTATCTCTGCTGCGGGTGTCCTTGGTATTAGCATGCTCTTAATCCAAACGAATGATTTCTTTTATTGGCTTATTGCCAATATCCTTATTGGGTCAGCTGTGAGTGCTCTTTTCCCATATCTTATGGTTACTTTTTCAACAAAAACGAGTAGCCCTGAACAAACTGCTCAGCTATCTGGCTTAGCACAAACAGGTGGTTATTTACTAGCCGCTTTTGGACCAGCTCTATTTGGTTATAGTGCCGATTTCTTCCATTCTTGGCTACCTGCTGTATGTGTCTTGCTCATTCTTACAATCATTATGATTATTGCCCTCTTTTATGTAGAAAAATCTGATAAAATTTTATAAAAATCAAAAACAGAATGGAGAGTGAACCTTTTTCAGTTGTTGGGCTCTTTTCTCCACTCTGTTTTTTTAATTATCTATTTTCCATGTCTTAGCATCTGGCAATAAACCTACCTTCGAAATTTTAGAAACGTGCCGATTGCCCATAACATAAAAGCCTAGAGGCACAGCTCGCCATTCATCTGTGCAAGTCACGCCAATTCGAGAGCGCGAGCCAATTTGAAACGGGACAGCATTTTCTACCAATTGCAATCTTGAAGTGGTCAAACCTTGACCATCAAATTCCTTGGTAATCCCTGCAAATTTAGTTAATTTTCCTGGGCCATTGGCAAGCAATGTACCGTCTGGTAATTCCAAGGCTCGAATCAAGATGGCTTCTGCGACATTCTCAGCCCTTGTGACTAAATTCAGCATTTGATGCCCGTAGATTTGATAGACATACCAGTGTCCAGCAGATAAATACATAGACTCGTTTTTCGGTGTTCGTTTACCATGCGCACTATGACAAGCACTATCTTTAGCTCCCAAATAGGCTTCTGTCTCAACAATTCGTCCCAACACTTGTCCGTCTAAGCACAATTGCATACCTAACAAGGACTTAGCCGTTGCGACTGTATCTGTCTGCATGATGTGTTTAAATTCTTTTGATAACATGATTTCATTATAACATGAATTCCATACAAAAAAGCAATCGAGAAAGACTGCTTTTTTGTTTAGGAGATTATGATGAAAAAAGTTTTTTAGGATTAGTTATAATATACCTTGTTTTGCTTAAATTTGTCTTAATAGAAAATAGCTAAACCGCTTTCAAAAAATCTTTTTTATGTTAAAATAATAACAAAGAAGAAAAATGAACATTCTGGTTATCAACCCACAATGATATCATGCTTATAAGGACAAAATTTTATGAACAAACGACCTATCCGCCTTGTCATAAGCGATATTGACGGTACTATTTTAAATGACCAACACCAAGTTGATTATCAGCTAAAAATACAGCTTCCTCTTTTGCAAGAAAAAGGAATTCCTTTTGTGTTGGCATCTGCACGTTCACCACTTGGCATGGAGCCAATCGCACAGCAGCTTGGTCTCATTGACAATCCATTGGCTTGCTACAATGGCGCTCTTGTCATCAAAGGAAATCCTCAGAATTATGAGGTTTTAATGGAACACGCTTTGGATAAAAAAGAAGTTCGTTGTCTGCTAGAGTTCGTCCAAGAGAAGTTTCCAGCTGTAGCTATCAATCTCTATTCAGGAAAGGATTGGTTTGCTGAACAGATTGACAAATGGGTTCAGGAGGAAGCAGATATTACCGGTGAAAATCCCATCCTTCAATCTCTAGTCTCTGTTGTAGAAGATCGTGCTTCTATTCACAAACTTCTTCTGATAGGTGAAGCAGCCACCATCCAAAATCTTCACGACTATCTGCAAAACACAAATTTTCCTAAAACAGCCTTTTATCTTTCAAAAGAGAATTATCTAGAAGTTACAGCTAAACAGGTTTCTAAGGAAAATGCTCTTCAAGAGATTGCTCATTTTTATCACATTTCTCTCCAGCAAGTCATGGCAATTGGTGATAACTTCAACGACCTCCCCATGCTGAAATTGGCCGGATTAGGGGTGGCTATGGGAAATGCTCCTAAAGCAGTCAAAGAGCAGGTTGCAGCCGTTACCCACACCAATAATAATCATGGTGTCGCTCAAGCAATTGAGCAATACGTCTTGGATTAACAGCTATCTTGCCAAAATACAATAGAAAAGCTGACAGATTCATAAAATTCTCTAGTTCCCCATATAAAAAAACACGGACAAGCAAACTAGCAACCAACTAGTTAATTTGTGTTCGTGTTTTCTTTTTCTTATTTAAAATTCTCAATTGCTCCGTCATAATTTGCCCATTCTTTGCTGAAGAATCGATCATTCATCTGGTAAGTCGGAGCAGGCTTAGGATTGGAAATAAAGGGATTGACGGCCTTATCAAACGCCAGCCAGCCAAGCCAGCCCATGTGAATGGTGTCTTGCATAAAGTAGGGCTTCCCACCATCGTTTGAAAAGTCCGCGATATTGGTAAAACCTTGACTTTCCAACTGATAACGAATTTTCTTCACCGCTTGTTGATACTTTTCTTGACTCAAACCAGTATAGGCCATCCATTTTGCATTGACAGGGGGAATAACAAAGATTGGATTCGTTTTTGACTTGGCAAATTGCTTCAAAACAAGTTGTAAATCGTTATACTCGGGAGATTTGGTATAAGAAAACTTTGCTTGCTTTCCTTTAAACTTTTTAATACGTTTCCGCAAGCGATGCTTATAAAATTTATTATCAATTCCTAAATCATTATTAGTCGTGTTTCTTTGAGCATCTTTTGTCGCAAATTCTTCCAAATCCTGATAAGAAAATTTGTCTGGCAAACGCTTAATTTGAGGCTGTACCAATTTTTCATAATTCTCATTACGTTCGGTAAAAAGAGAACTGAAAAGGGCATCCTCACGTTTATTTAAACGGCTGATAAGACGGATGTACTGTTTGTCAAAGTTTGACAGTTTCTGATGATTAGCTATTTTTTTTACATTGTCTTTCATAGCCACCGTAGGATACAGTTGCAGGAGGCGCTTCGCCGCATATTGAGCATCAATGTCTCCTTCTTGCTGGCGCAAGAAACTAGTCAATTGATCACTATTGAAATATTGTTGAAATGCTGCTGGACTGTAGCCTTTTTTAGTAAACCATTGGGGAGAGACAACATAGATAGCTGGCTTATTTTTTAACTGCGGAAGCATTTGCTGCATGCCAAAATATTGCGTAAGAGATGCGGCTCCTCGTTGTCCTAAAAAATACGGACGATAATTACGCTTATATTTTTCTGACAAAACCGCAGGATGCATGCTGTCAAAGCGCAGCCATTCACTTGAACCAAAGTAAGGAACAAAGCGGTGCTTCTTATCTGTCAAAGCACGTACTTTTTGCGTTCTTCCCTTGAAACTTCCCGCCGTCAAAGTAACAGCTGAGCGCTTTTCAGCTTGGTAATCATGTTGTTGCTTGGTTGGGTAGAAAAATAGTAAAGCCACCACCATCAAAAGGGCGCAGAAAACTGGGCCTAAAATGAGCCACAATCGTTTAAGCATTGCGCAGCTCCGTTACGCCTTCAATAATTTTATTAGCAGTATTCCAATCATCACGACCAAATTCTGAGACGGGAACATGAATGTCAAAACGGTTTTCCAATTCAACAATCAATTCAACCGTTCCCATACTGTCCAGAACTCCTGCATCAAACAAATCTTCGTCCATCATGTCTGATACATCTTCCATAAATAAATCATCAATAATTTCTAATACTTCTGCTTTTACGTCCATTAGAGAACTCCTTTTTTATTTTTTAAACCATAAGTCATTCAAAAATCCTGAGAAGATTAAGAATGAAAACATTACAACATTAAAGGTGATAAACATCCCCACTGCTTGTGTCCATGTGTTATCTGAGAATGGTGGCAAATTCTTCTTTTTCCGCTCTTTATTGATGATCTTCTTCTTTCGCACCCAAGCATCATTGATAACGAGTCCTAGACCGTGAAAGAGTCCATAAGCAATATAATACCAAGTGACTCCGTGCCAAAAGCCCATGACTAGCATATTGATGATATAAGCTACACTTGAAGTGGTATTCCGATTTTTAAAAACTTTGTTTCGGATAAGTACTGTAACCAGACGCATAAAGACAAAGTCACGGAACCAAAATGATAAACTCATATGCCAACGATTCCAAAATTCTTTCAAATCATGCGAAATAAAAGGCTTATTAAAGTTAATCGGACTTTTAATTCCCATTAGATTGGAAATAGCAAGGGCAAACATTGAATAGCCGGCAAAGTCAAAGAACAAATCCAGTCCAAAGATATACATTACTCCTAGCGTTGGTAGATTAAACCAACCACCCATTTGTAATGCGTACTGCTTCAAAGGCGGTAATATCATAGAGCCGAAGATATGTGCTAAAATAAACTTATATAGGAAACCTAGCATGATATAATGCACTGATTTCTCAAGCATATCCAACAATTCATCACGCTCAGGGATATTTTCATAATCTTGATTGAACCGCTTAAAACGATCAATCGGCCCACTTGAAAAAGTTGGCATAAAGAGCATGAAACGTAAAAATTCCCATAAACTAAAGTCTTTGAGCACACCATCTCGAAGCTCAATCATCATTCCTACTGAACGGAAAGTTAAGTAGGAAATTCCTAAAAAGCCCAATAATGATTGATGACCATAAATAGCCGGCGTTACCTTTACAAAGAAAAGCGGCAGGATAGACAAAGCAATGTGCAAATAGAAAATCCATTTGCTATCTCCCGTTTTTCGATAAATTTTATAAGACCAAACCCAAATCATCTGCCAAATAACGTAAAACAGTAGCGCATAAATTTGCGTTAACTTTGGTCCAGTCAGCATAAAAATGATAAAAGCAAAGCTGACCAGAGCTTCGTAAATGGGAAATCTTTTTTTGAAGAATAAACCAACAAAGATTGGCAAAACGGCTAAAATGATATAAACAAAATACTGCGGATCCCCGTACGGTTCCAAGTGAGGAAGCTGTCTTATGAAATCCATCATCGGTTGTTGACCTCGCTAATCAAACCTTTAATATCAATCTTACCATTTGGTGTCAATGGCAAGGAATCCCGATAAAGGAATTTGGAAGGCATCATATAAGACATCATAATATCTTGCAAATCTTCTTTGATAGCTTTGGTGATGTCAATCTCACGCTCAAATTGTTCCTTAACCCCGTCCTTCAGGATGACATAGGCTAGAAGGTTTTGTACTTTATGATCTTTATTATAACGCGGTACAGCCACAGCTGAGTCCACATATTGAGACTTGTTCAGGTTTTGGGAAACATCTTCTAATTCAATACGAAAACCGTTGAACTTGATTTGGAAATCCATACGACCGCCATAAAGCAGTAAACCTTCATCTGTCATAGTACCAACATCACCTGTATGATAAGCTGGTAACCCTTCAAACTCAAAAAATGCTTCGGCTGTTTTCTCTGGATTGTTCATATAGCCTTTTGATACAGCTGGTCCAGATATAATGATTTCTCCTTGCTCACCATTCGGCAGTTTGTTTCCGTCTTCATCAATCACAAAAGTTGGAGAATCCGCTTTGGTATAGCCGATCGGCAAGCGTTTCATATTTGTCAGCATATCATCCGTTATAGCAACAGCAGATAGAGCCACAGTTGCTTCTGTCGGACCGTAAGCATTGATAATACGTGCATTTGGAAAACGGTCACGCAATTTTTGAGCCGTTTTAACCGTCAATTCTTCTCCGTCAAAGTAGAAATGCGTAATGCCTGGCATTTTTTCAGCATTGAAATCCTCAGACAGCATCGCCATATCTGCAAAAGACGGTGTTGATGTCCAAATGGCAATCGGCAAATTCAAGATAGTTTCAAATAACTGCTTGAAATCTTGCGTAATGGCAGACGGAACCGCAAAAAGTGTGCCTCCAAGTGCTAAGGTTGGCGCCCAATACATAACCGATAAGTCAAAAGAATAAGGTGGCTGCGCCAACATTTGCGGACGAATTGGAGTCGCAAATTCCTTATCTGTAATCATCCAGTTGGTAAAACTGAGCAAATTATCGTGCGAGATTTGCACACCCTTTGGCTTTCCAGTCGTTCCCGAAGTGAAAATGATATAGTAATTATCATCACCTTTAACAGGGTGTGTAATTTCGTAAGGATGTTTGGCTGCAAAAGCAGTTTGAACTGCTGCCAAGTCAAGAATTGGTATGTTCACATCTTTCAGCGGAAAGTCATTGATTGCAATGATGAGACTAGGCTGTGCCACTTCCACAATCGCTGTCACGCGCTCCAGAGCTGAATGACTATCAATCGGAATATAAGCATGCCCTGACTTCGTCAAAGCTACAAAGGTTGCCAGCATGTCGTATTCTTGCCCACCAAACACTACCACTGGTGACTTTTCAGGAAGCGCAAGGCTGTCAATCTTTGCAGCGAGCGAATCCGAGTCCACTTTCAAATCATGATAAGTATGAACTTCTCCGAGAACATTGTAAACTGGAAAATCTGGTTGAGACTGAGCAAAATACTCAATCGTTTCAATCATGTCGTTAATTACTGAATTGGTCACAGTCTGCTCCTAAAATTCATTATAGATAAAACCACCTTGGCCTTGACCAAGATAATTAAAGAAATAAAGCAACGCTAGAAATATCACAAAATAAAGCAGCGTCTGTCCAAGAAATTTAAAAATTATTTTATGTTTTTTCATCATATTCATCACTTTTGTCTTACTTCTAGATAAGACTTAATATATTTTACCATTTTCTAACGCTATTTTTCAATACAAAACATTCTTTAATTGAGGAATTAAGCTAGAATTAAGGTTTATTTACAACAAACCTAGGGAAATCACAGATGTGCTGTCTCAAAAAACTAGAAAAGAAAATAGTTTTAGACTTACATTTTAAAAATATATAAAAATTTTATATATTTTCTTGACTTTGAAAGTGAAAAGCACTATACTATGTATAGAAAAATTATATATAAAAATATTATACATAGGAGGTGGCTCATGTATTTTCCAACATCTTCTACCCTGATTGAATTTCTCATTCTAGCGATTTTGGAAAGTGAAGATTCCTATGGCTATGAGATTAGCCAAACGATTAAATTGATTGCCAACATCAAGGAATCAACCTTATATCCTCTTTTGAAAAAGTTAGAAAAAAATCGTTATTTAACGACTTATTCACAAGAATATCAAGGTCGAAAACGGAAGTATTACTCCCTTACTCCAGAGGGACGAAAGCAGTTAAACATCCTTAAAAGGGAGTGGGAGTTATATACAGCGACAGTCAACGGTATCATAGAAGGGAGCATTCGCCATGACAAAAACTGACTATTTAGCCGCATTAGAGAAATACTTAAAAACATTACCTGAGGCAGACTATAAAGAAGCAATGGATTATTTTACGGAATACTTTGAAGAAGCCGGACCTGAAAATGAAGCACAAGTCATTGAGGAGTTGGGAGATCCCAAAGACGCAGCAGAAGAGATTATTCGCTCACTTTCATCAAATCAAGCAGAAGAAACGTCAACTCGTCCTCAACACCAGTCATCTGCACACAATCACCAATCATATACCGACAATGCTTATATCTTTGAAGACTATGCAACAATCTCTGAATTGCATATTAATGTCACCACGCAAGATATTCTGATTGAGCCTTCACCTGATGATTTTTTCCACATCAAATACTATAATGGAAAAGGCAACAATCAAATCATTTCTACTGTTCAAAACGAGAAGTGGCACATTACAGAAAAAGGCAACACGCATTATAGTGGTTTGGACTGGATTATTAATGTCATGAAAAACGGTTTTGATAATCATCCCATCTGCATTCAAATCCCGAATGGCAAGATTCTTCAATCATTCTCACTTCAAGCAACTTCTGGTGATGTAGCTGTATCTCATCTTCAAACACAAAAAGGAACGATTGAACTTGCAAGTGGTGATCTGTCCATGCGGCATTGTCAATTACAACAAACCGATGTGACCCTTACTAGTGGCGATATCCATCTGGCACATGCCAAATTAACAGATTGTAAAATTACTCTTGTATCAGGTGATCTCGACACGCATTCTTTAGAAATTGCTGGTAAAACCTCTATTCAAACAACAAGCGGAGATGTTACGCTTCATTTGTTGCACCATGATTTTAGCTATGATATTGAAACGGTACATGGAGATATTTCTATTTCTGAGCAGCTCCAGCCAAGCCACCAAATTGTTGGCAACACAATCCGTCATAAAGTATCAACTTCTACAGATTCTCTTGCTATCCAAGCTGTCAGCGGAGACATCAATCTTTATTAGAGGTTTAGCATGAAACAGATTGATTGGTTATTCTTTGATGTTGGCTCAACTTTGGTAAATGAAGAAAAAGCCTATCAAGAGCGGATTAAACAGGCTCTTGCTGATACTAATATTTCTTATGCAGCATTTTATCAAACTATGATCCACTATTTTATGGAAAATAAAAAAGGCGATGTAGAAGCTCTGAAATATTATGGCTTGAGATGTCCAGCTTGGAATTCGGATTTAGAGGTGCTTTATCCTGATTGTAAGAATGTGCTGAAAACTCTTCACTCACACTACAATTGGTATCCTTGCTAATCAATTACCGAATCTACTGGTAAGATTGAGAACATTTGGTATTGATTCTTGGATTGATCTGGTGATTTCCTCTGCCGATGTTGGCTTGGCAAAACCCGATTTCGCTATTTTTGAGTTAGCTTTCCAACAAGCGAACTGTTTGGCTGAACACGCTGTGATGATTGGCGACCGTTTGGACAATGATATTCTTCCGGCTAAACAACTTGGAATGCAAACCATTTGGATCCGACAGGGATTTAGCCACTTGAACCACATAACGAATCCAGCAGAAGCACCAGATTGGACTGTTGATAATTTGACAGAGATTCTAGAGATTTTCGGATGAGTATGCAAAAAAACTAGAGTTGTTTCGCTCTAGTTTTTTAACGTTATCAATTTTATTATATCATAAATTTTCCTTCAAAAATAGACTTATTTTTTCTTAGTTTTGTGATACATTTAGGCTGAAAAAGGAAAAAGTGAGGTTGCTAAACATGAAAAAAAGAATCATCACTATTCAAGTTATTTGGTTTGTTTGTTCCCCTTTCATTTCTTTATTTATTTGTAGAAATATGCCAATTATACGTGATTTATTATTTCATATATTTTTCTTAGTTTTAATCCTATCACAATGATTAGCGATTAAAACACTATCACACCTTGACGATTAAGCAAAGGTCAAACGAAAGAGGTTGGGTTTCTCCCAGCCTCTTTTGTCTATCATCACCGTCCACCAGAATTGCTACCTTTGCCATTACGCACTTTTTCCTTGAAATAAGGCTTCTCCAAAGACTCCCGAATCATCTGATAGGTCGGCGTATCATAGTAGAGGTTGCCAATCGTTGAATAGGCATGCTCATCTTCTACCATATACGCTTCAAACTCCTTTAGCAAATCTGCCAACGTTTCCTTTGAGATGACATACTTGGTTTCTATCCGTTGAAATTTATCTTTAAATGTTTTTTTAGCCATGAGATTGCTCTCCTTTGTCGTTCTTTATCTACGTAGTTTACGGGCAAATCCTTAAAAGAAAGCTAAAGAAAACTTAAAGAAAACAAAACACCCCCATTTTCTGGAGGTGTTTAATAGATGTCTGTAGAATGAAATAGAAAATAGAGGCTGCCGCATCTTATTCCTCGCTCTTCTCTGCTTTTTCTCTTTTGATTAGAAATGAAAGAAGAGCAATAAGTGCCCAAACTAGCAAAATCCAGTACCACACATCATGGCTATTTCTTGGACCAGAAGAGAAGAAGTGTAAAAAATACATTATCAAATACAAAGAAATATCATTATAAAATTCCCAGTTAAAATGATAACTGCCTACTGGATAGGAGCGCTTATGCGAGCGCTCTGGAACAAAGATTTGCAAAAGCAAAAATATTCCCAGCACAGTAAAATAAATCACATTGAACACATCCAATTTCACGTAAGGATCAATCAATCCAAAGAATATCAGCATGCTCAACAGATAAAACCGCCACCGAAACCAAAATTCGTTATTAAAATGAAATTTTATCATTACATCACGCTTTCTAATCTGCTGCTCGTTCCTCTTCTTCACCTTTATCTTACCACTCTGACAGACAAACTTCAAGCAAGATGAAGGAGAAATTTTAGTTGATTTCTGCTACTTTTCCTGCTTCCACTTTAGGCTCTTTCCCCTTGCGGCGAGCAAGGATATCCGCATAATATTTGCGGCTATTATTGAGCACGGAAAGTACGTTCTGGTAAAACTCATCTGATTTGACCTGACTTAAAATTTCGACATAGTCTGCCAATTGTTGGTAAGGCGTCGCTACTTCTTTGCGCAATTGCTTGACATCATAGCTCACTTTTTGCAACTTCTCTTGGGAGCGAGAGGCAAAGAGTTGTTCAAAAGCCGAGTGGCTTTCGGTCAGGTTTTCAACGAATTTCCCAAGCGCTAAAGTCCCCACCTGCTCCTTATATGGGGCTGTTTTTAGCTTGTCCAGTAAGCTGACAACGAGGGCTGTTTCTTCCTCGTAATGCTTCTGATGAGCGTCTTTGTATTGGTCAAACAAGCGTTTCAAGCTGGCATAAGCTGCCTTTTCCTCCTCCCGCTTGGCTGCCCGATAAGGTTTCAGCGCATCGCGAAGAGCTTGCAAATCAGCGTCGCGCAATTCGTCAGCCGCACTAATCGAAGCTGATTTTTCACTCGCCCGAATCTGACCGAGAGAGGCTTGATAAGCAGGCAAGGCTGCCTTTATCTTCTTGACGAGAGCGGTAATGACGTCCTCATTTTTAAAGTCGAGCGCTTCTTTCTCCACATCGTCTAAAAAACGAGTGATAAACTGCGTGAATTCTGCATGACGGAGACTGCTCACCTGAACATTAACTAACTTTCCTTTTGGCATAAAATCCTTTCCTTATTAAAAAATATTTTTTCTTATCTGACCCTCAGATAAGATGAATGACTTTTCTTTATCCTGTCCGAGGCTCGGACGAAGCAAACTTGTTTCAAGGCAAACCGTCTGACCCTCGGACGAAGCAAACCTGTTTCAAGGCAAGCCGTCCGACCCTCGGACAAAGCAAACCTGTTTTAAGGCAAGTCGTCCGACCCTCGGACGAATGAAAAATCATCTCATTTAGTATAACATGAATGGGAAATTATAGGAAATTTTCTGAAAAAGAGGACTAACCACTTTCAAAACAGTTTGAACACACAGTCCTTAATGGAACGCAGAAGCAGAAAAGGTATTTTTCTTCATCACTTTTTCTCCTTTCATCTATATGATATAATATGATGAAAAGGCATTCACAAAATGCCCACTATTTTCACATTTCATATTTAACACAAGGAGTCGCCTATGCGTTGGGATATTGGCACAGTTTACAAGACGATTCGAAAAGCAAAGGGAATCACCCAGCAAGAGATTTGCGGAGATTGGATTTCTCGCTCCAATCTTTCCAAGTTTGAAAGCAACCAATCCGTTCCCAGCTATGAAACCATGGAATTTCTGCTCCACCAGATTGACATGAGCTTTGGGGAATTTGAATATATTTGTGATTATTATCATTCAAATCACAGAATGAAGATCATCTTACAATTTAAAAATTATTTGTCTGTCGTTGAAACAAAACAATTACTGGATTTAACCAAACAGTGTGAAGACTACTTGAATGCTCATCATGATATTCCCATTAGCAATATTTTGCGTATGGCAAATATACTAATTGAAATTAGAAAAAATAAAATCAGTAGTCAAGCACAATTTTTAGCCCAACAGTTATGGACAGATTTAGAAAAACGAGATACTTTTTATGAAAGTGACCTAAATTTACTAAGTGTTATTCTTTACTTCTTCCCACTAGAAACCATTCAAAATATAACGGAAAAAATCTTAGCCAGTCTCAACAAGTATAAGCATTACAAAGAAATTCACAGTACACAATTCTCCATTTTAGCCAACCTTTCGACAATTTACCTTTACAACAACCACCTTGACGATTGCCAGCGTATCACCGAGATGATCTTACCGCTCGCCAAGCAAACAAAACGATACGACAAGCTCGGCTTTGCTCAGGTTCGCCTGGGTATTTGCCAAGGAGACGACGCCCTTATCCAGAAGGGGCTCCAGTTGCTTGAGCTGACAGAAGAAATGACCTTGCTCGAAAACTTGAAAGAAGAAGTCAAACAGCATCGTACTTCCCCTTTCTCTCATGTTTCACGTGGAACTTCAGCACCTTAAAGGAGACAGAGAAGCAAATGACTTACAACGGATTTGTATTTTTTGATATTGACGGCACCTTGGTTGATAGCCAAGGACAAGTCCCAGCAGACAACAAAACAGCCATTGCTCAACTACGAGCCAACGGCTTTCTGCCTATTATCTGTACGGGGCGCGGGCGCGGAGAAATGGGGACGGTTCTGGAAGACGCTGGGATTCATTCCGCTATCTTGCTAAATGGCATGGAAATCCTCCATGAAAAGCAATTCCTGTTTGAAGGACGAATTGCGCAAAACAGCATTCTCAAGCTCCTGCAACTGGCAAAGGAAAATGAGCATGACCTCGGTTTTTATTCGCAAGGAGAAATGCGTGTGACGGCGCTCAGTCTGACTGTTCAGCGGAATTTCCGCTATTTTCATCAAGACCTGCCCCAAGTCGGTCCGACCATTTATCAAAACCAGCCTTGTCAGATGTTGCTCATTTTTAGTGAGGAGCCAGAAAAAGACACCCAGTACCAAACAGAAGTCCCTGAACTGCACTTTTTCCGTAACAGCCCCTACTCGATAGACATCACGCCGCACGGCTGTAACAAAGGCTCTGGGATTCAGCACCTGCTGACCTTGATGGCAGACGAAGCACCGACTTACGCATTCGGAGACGGGCTCAATGACCTGACCATGTTTGAAACAGTAGATTATCCCATTGCAATGGGCAATAGCCAAACAGCCGTCAAAGAAGCAGCCACTTTCATCACGCGCTCTAATGATGAAAATGGCATTCCACATGCCCTTGCCCACTTTGGTTTAATTTAAAAAAGAAGCTCCTGTATTCAAGATACAAGAGCTTTTAGATTAGACTAATTCTTTTTTATTCGGATTGTAGACCAAGAAACCAAGACCGACAAAGAGCAGCAGAACAACTGTCATGAAGGCAACTTGTCCGCCAACTTGCCCCGTCATCGAAATCGTTTGACGCAAAGCCGAAACAGAATAGCTCATCGGCAACCAAGGATTGACATCTTGGAAAATCTTATCCGTCAACGGAAGTGGGTAAGTCCCTGCACTAGAGGCTAGTTGCAGCAATAGCAAAATCAAAGAAGTGAAAGCACCAAGCTTAGTGTCCCACGTTACCAGAGCCGTCACCACAGCCATGAAGCACATGCTGGTCAAAAGAATGATACCAAGCGTTGCCCATTCGTGGTTGGCAGTCAAGCCAATCATGTGCACTGCACCATACACCAATAAACCTGCCAAGAGAGAAATAACGCCATTGACCTGAATACGTGCTTTCAGCCATTCCATACGTGTCTGTGGCTTCTTACCAGAAGGTAGCGTGCTAAAGATGATATTGGTTGAAATCGCTGCTACAAAAAGTGCCACAGAAATCATATATGGAGCCATACCGATACCATTTTTACCAACATGGTCTTTATCTATTTTCTTCGTTGTCAATGGATTTGCAAGCGCCTTGGCGTTGGCTTTATTGGTTGTCACCGTGGATAATTGATCTTTGGCGTCTGTCAAACCGGCTGTTAAGCTGTCCGCACCCGACACAAGTGCTCCCAGATTAGACGTGATAGTTGAGCTGCCGTCTGCCAGCTTCGTAGAACCATTCGCAATTTGACCAGCACCATCAGATAGTTTGCCTGCCCCTGACACAAGAGCTGCAGAGTTGTTCACTAATTGACTAGCTCCGTCTGCCAATTTTGCTAAACCAGCGTCAATTTGACCATTATTAGCCGCCAATTGATTAGCTCCAGAATTGATTTTTGCCATACCAGATGTCAATTGACTATTCTTACCAGTCAAGGTCTTAGAACCTGAACTGATTTTCGCCATACCAGACGTCAACTGACTATTCTTACTAGCCAAGGTCTTAGAACCTGAACTGATTTTCGCCATACCAGATGTCAATTGGCCGCTATTGCCAGATAAGGTATTAGCCCCTGCCGTAATCTGCGCAACCCCATTGGTGTAGTCGGTTACACCTTTTGCTAATCGACCAGCACCCGTTGCTAAGCTCGTTTGCAATTGATCAATACCTGCTGCTACTTGATTAGCACCCGCAGTTGATTGTTGCAAAGCTACAAGGATTTTTGCTTGGGATTGTTGTGCGCTCGTTTGAAGCTCTGAAAGCGCACCTTTTGCTTGTTCGATAACAGCGATGTTTTGTTGATTAGAAGATTGCTCTAGCAAGTTCGCCACTTGCGTCTTGAGCGCTTGAATATTTGTCAATAGACTTGCCGCAGTCGTAGCAGTTTGACTTGGAGTTTGCGAAATCGCAGCATTGATTTCTGCCTGCTCACTAGCACTTAACTTTTGATAAGCAGCTGTAGCAGCCACGTTAGTTGCAATCGTGGTCTTGTCTGTCGTCGCACTATTGGCAAGTGTGTTCGCAGCCGTTTCCATATCGCTTAAAGCAGTCGTCATGCTTGCTTTAGCGGCTGACAAGTCTGATCCAGTTGAAAGAGCGGTTTGCACAGCAGTTAAACCTGCTTGCAAATCCTGTAGCTGTTGAACTTGTTCAGCAGTCATGCCAGATTGTTGAACAGTTGTCATTAACGTATTCAGACCCGTAGCTAATTGATGCGCGCCACTTGATAATTTTTGAATTTCTCCATTAGAAGCGGTCAATTGATTGACTCCAGCCAATAAATTTTGCGATTGAGCATTTAACTGATTCGCACCGCCTGCAAGATTTGCTACACCATTGGCATACGCATTTAAACCATCTGATAATTCTCCTGAACCGTCAGCCAATTGACCAACAGCACTTGTATACCCCATCAGACCTTTTGACAACGTATCTGAACCAGAAGCCAATTGACCAACAGTATTTGTATAGTCTGTCAGACCTTTTGAAAGCGTATCTGTCCCAGAAGCCAATTGACCGACACCTGACGTATAAGCTGAAAGGCGTGTCGATAGCGTACCAATTCCGTCTGACAGCTGATGCACCCCAAGCGTATAGGTTCCCAAACCTGTCGTTAATGTATTAGCACCATCCGCAAACGTCATACTAGAACTAGATAAAGTCTGTAAATTATCTGTCAAGGTTTGACTACCCTCTTTCAATTGTTGACCGCCAGAAGCGAGTTGCCTACTACCAGAAGCAGCTGTTATCATGCCTTTCTTCAAGCTATTCATACTCTTGAAGAGCGATGTCGTGTATGTATTGGTCACATTGTTTGCGACAGTTTGTTGAAGTCGCGTCATAGCCGAATCACTCATCTTACTAGCAATAAAGCTATGTCCACTAGACGTTTGATAATCAATCTGCATTTTTTGTGGCTTATTATCCAGAATACTAGCTGCCTTTTGGGATAAATCACTTGGAAGCGTGATAATCATATAATAATCACCCTTCTCCAAACCTTTCTTTGCCTTTGCTTCAGATACAAAATGAAAATCTAAAGCATCATTCTTTTTAAGACTTTTCACCATATCATCACCAACAGATAAGGTGTTGTTGTTAAATGTCGCATGTTGGTCTTTATTCACAACCGCTACTGGCAATTCTGAAACTTTACCATAAGGATTCCACATGGAGCTCAAAAAGATCACATTATAAAGAGCAGGAATCAAGGAAACACCAATCATGACAATCACAAAAATTGGTTTTTTGAAAATTGCTTTCCATTCTTTGAACATTTTTTCTCCTCTATCTTAGACACTCTGTATAAAAATTTTAATTTTTGAAATGTTTTTATACACATTGTCTAAATATTTGATATAATAGATTATACAGTTTCTACAT
The DNA here is from genome assembly GCF_001838575.1 of Streptococcus sp. HMSC034B03. Lineage (NCBI taxonomy): Bacteria > Bacillati > Bacillota > Bacilli > Lactobacillales > Streptococcaceae > Streptococcus > Streptococcus sp. HMSC034B03. The sequence goes on along the minus strand of NZ_KV837634.1, from coordinate 52,876 downwards.
TTTTTCACAAGAGAAAAATTTCAATTTTAGACACGTTGTATAAAATTGTTCAAAAGAGGAAAACTAATATGGCAGAAAGTAACAAGCGCCAAAAAACAAAAATGATTATTGAAAATGCGATGGTAGAGCTACTGGAACACGAATCATTCGACCAGATTAGCACTGTCAAGTTGACCAAGACTGCCGGCATTAGTCGCAGTAGTTTTTATACACACTACAAAGATAAATATGATATGATTGAGCATTATCAACAGAAACTTTTCCATAAGTTAGAATACATTTTTGAGAAGTATGCTCAAGACAAGCGTAGCGCGATTATAGAAGTTTTTGATTTTCTCACACGCGAATCCCTCCTTTCTGTTTTGTTAACAGAAAACGGAACAAAAGAAATTCAAACATTTTTACGCCATAAATTCCAAATCATGCTGGCTGAAGACCTACAAGAGCGCTTTAGTAGTAAACTACTAAGTCAAGTGGAGAAAGAATACAGCTATGTTTACCTGACAAACGCCTTTTTTGGAGTTTGTCAAATGTGGATTGCTAGAGGAAAAAAAGAAAGCCCTGAACAAATGGCAGATTTTCTTTTAAAAATGTTGGATTAGAATATTTCTTATACCTTTCCCTAGTAGCACCCACAAGCTCTCTAGGGCTTTTCTTCGTAATCTTTACAACAAAAAAAGAAGCTGGGAAGATTCCCAACCTCTGATAATCCATCAATTAAAGTTGTTTGTTATAGTATTCAACGACAAGCGCTTCGTTGATTTCTGGGTTGATTTCGTCGCGCTCTGGCAAGCGAGTCAATGAACCTTCTAATTTTTCAGCATCAAATGATACAAATGCTGGACGTCCAAGAGTTGCTTCAACCGCTTCAAGAATTGCAGGTACTTTAAGTGATTTTTCACGAACTGAAATCACTTGACCAACAGATACACGGTAGCTAGGAATATCTACACGTTTTCCGTCAACAAGGATATGACCGTGGTTTACGAATTGACGAGCTTGACGACGAGTTGTTGCAAGTCCAAGACGATAAACAACATTATCCAAACGACGTTCCAAAAGAAGCATGAAGTTAAAACCAAGGATTCCACCTTTGATTTTAGTTGCTTGTACAAACAAGTTACGGAATTGTTTTTCACCTACACCATAAGTGAAGCGAAGTTTTTGTTTTTCAGCCAATTGCAAACCGTATTCTGACAATTTACTACGGTTGTTTGGTCCATGTTGACCTGGTACGTAGTTACGACGTGCCAATTCTTTCCCTGTACCTGTAAGTGAAAGACCCAAACGACGAGCTTGTTTCCAAGATGGCCCTGTATAACGTGACATAAACATGTCCTCCTGTAAAAATAATAATTTGAGGAAATAGTCACTTAGAAAGCCCTGATTCGTGCAGAACATTTTCGCCTAAACAGCCAAGGCTACTTTTATAGCTAATATTCTGTTGACGAGCTTCATGCCCTCCTGCTGCTATTTCACACAAAAGCCATTATATCAAAAAAAATCCTATCTGTAAAGACGGATTTTCCCAGATTATTTCTTTCTATGAAAATAACCTTTTTTCTTCAACAATTCCTCTATCGCAATTATATTTTGCTGTTCAGATGTTGCTAAAATAGTTTCAAATCCTAGACTTTTAGCGACATCTAAATTTATCTGTAAATCATCTATAAATACACATTGATTAGCTTGTAATGCGTATTGAGCTAGTAACTTTTGATAGATGCTTTTATCTGGCTTTGCAAACCCTACTTCGTAAGAAAGGATTTTCCCAGTCAAAACTTTCGTCATCGGTAATAAACCTGCATTTTCAACTGCATAAAATATCTCACTTGTAGTAGACAAAATATAAATGCCATATCCCAGCTGAGCCCATTCAAAAATTTTCTCTTGTAGCTGATGATAAACATCCACTGTCTCATACCAATGAGTAAAAATGGCTTCAACAGTAGCAGAGTAAGAACTATCTAGCAATGTTTGAGCCGCCTGAATGGCTGATTTCAAAGTTAATTGTCCAGTATCTGTCTGAGCCCAAAGTCCCGAATCAAAAATAGCAGCCTCGACGCGCTTACGGTCTTCTTCTTTTACAAAAGCAGCTAAAATCTTAGCAGGGTTCCATTCAATTAAAACATTGCCAAAATCAAAAACTAGATTTTTAATCATTTTTCACTCCAGCCACATCAATCAAAGCAGTTTTTCGCCATTAAAACCTATTTATTCTTAATCCAAATAACGAATGAGATTTTTCTCTGTTAAAATATCTGAATAAGTATAAGATTCGACATAAGTGTTTTCAATCTCACCTGGTTGACCTCCATTACTTGTATATTCAACGATAAACAAAGAAGGATAAACTTCAATCAAGCGCCCTTGCTTATTTTTTTGACGTTTACGGCCATTTTCAAGAGTCATTTCTACCATTTTGCCCTCATGGGCTTTGATTTCTTCTTTAATTTTTCTCATTTTTGCAACATCTGTAAATGCATCACTCATTGTTTATTCCTCTCTCTTGGAAATACTTGAAAACTTATTGTATTCTTTTTGGAAAATCAATTCTACCGTACCACGCGCACCGCTACGGTTCTTTTCGATAATCACTTCAACCTTGTTGTTTGGAAGCCCTTCAGGTTCTTCACCGCCGCGTTCATAGTAGTCATCTCGATATAAAAATGCAACAATATCTGCATCCTGCTCAATAGAACCCGACTCACGAATGTCTGACAAAACAGGCCGTTTGTCCTGACGCTGTTCCACACTCCGTGACAATTGGCTCAGCGCAATGACTGGCACTTTCAACTCTTTTGCCAAAATCTTTAATTGACGAGAGATTTCAGATACTTCTTGCTGACGATTCTCTCGACCAGTCCCTGTAATCAACTGCAAGTAGTCAATCAAGATTAATCCAAGATTTCCTGTTTCTTGCGCTAATTTTCGAGCACGCGAACGAATTTCTGTAATCCGAATTCCTGGCGTATCGTCAATGTAAATACTAGCTTCTGCTAGATTTCCTTGTGCAATTGCATACTTGCTCCATTCTTCATCCGTCAATTGTCCTGTACGGATTGAATGTGATTCAATTAACCCCTCTGCTGCTAGCATTCGGTCTACTAGGCTTTCTGCCCCCATTTCTAAAGAAAAGATAGCGACTGTTTTATCTAGCTTTGTTCCAATATTTTGAGCAATATTAAGAGCAAAAGCGGTCTTACCAACCGCAGGACGAGCTGCCACGATGATTAACTCTTCTTCATGCAGTCCTGTGGTCATGTGATCCAAATCTTGATAACCTGTCGCAATCCCTGTAATATCAGAAGTTTGCTGAGACCGCGTTTCCAAGCTACCAAAGTTAAGATTCAAAATCTCTTTAATATTTTTAAAGCCGCTTCGACTAGAATTTTCACTAACATCGATCAGCGCTTTTTCAGCCCCAGCAATGATTTCATCTGCAGGACTGGCACCATCATAAGCTAGATTGATAGAGTCTGTCAGCCGCGCAATCAACCGGCGCAAAACAGCCTTTTCTGCTACAATCTTAGCATAATATTCAGCATTGGCAGAAGTCGGTACTGAGTTGACCACTTCAACCAAGTAAGACAAGCCACCGATATTTTGCAAATCACCCTGACTGTCTAAAATATTACGAACAGTTGTCGCATCAATGGCATCGCCTCGATCTGCCAAGTCAATCATCGCTTTAAAAATTAACCGATTGGCATATTTAAAGAAGTCAGTTGGCTCGATATATTCACGAACAAACACCAGCTTACTTTCATCAATAAAAATCGCACCTAAAACAGATTGCTCTGCTAAAATATCCTGCGGTTGTGCTCGCAATTCATCAACATCTGCCATAAGACCTCCTCTCTTAAAAAATATTCTTCAATTAACCTTCTTTTACACGTAAGTTAATCACACTAGTCACATCTTGATAAATTTTCACTGGCACATCAATCAAGCCAACAGAACGAATAGGATTCTTGACTTGAATCAATCGTTTATCAATTCTAATTCCAAATTGCTTCTGCAACTCTTCAGCAATTTTTTTACTGGTAATAGAACCAAAAGTCCGTCCATCTGGTCCCACTTTTTCAGTAAATTCGACAATTGTACTTTCTGCTTCCAACTTTTTCTTAATGGCTTGCGCTTCAGCTAGCATTTCAGCGTGTGCTTTTTCCTCTGATTTTTGTTTTCCGCGAAGTTCGCCGATAGCTGCTGCAGTCGCCTCTTTGGCAAGATTTTTCTTAATCAGAAAATTCTGTGCATAGCCAGTAGGCACTTCTTTAATTTCACCTTTTTTTCCTTTACCTTTTACATCTGCTAAAAAGATTACTTTCATTCTTCTAACTCCTTATCTTTTAGTACTTCACGAACAATAATTTCATTTAAGCTATGAACCACCTGAGCAATTGTCTGGTCAGGAATTTGCGCTGCCGCCAAATTAAAATGACCGCCGCCGCCCAGTTCTTCCATGATACGTTGGACATTGATTTTACTACGACTACGAGCAGATATCGATATACTATTTTGTTTGTTCTTGCCGACAACAAAACTAGCTTCAATCCCTGACATAGCTAACATAGCATCTGCTGCTTTACTGATAACAACTGTATCATAGCATTTTTCTTCTGCTCCGGTAGCAACGAGTACATTTGGCAAGATTTTCTTACCATTTAAAATTAGCTCATTCACTTCACGGTACTCATCAAAATCCGTTGCTGAAATATCTTGAATAGCCACACTATCACTTCCGCGCGTGCGTAAATAGCTCGCCACATCAAACGTCCGACTGGTTACACGAGAAGAAAACTTCTTCGTATCCAGCATAATCCCAGCCATCAACACACTAGCCTGCATTTTACTCAAGCGTTTTGTCTTAGAATTTTGGAATTGAATCAACTCTGTTACCAATTCACAGGCACTGCTTGCTCCACTTTCGATATAAGTGATAACAGCATTTTCCGGAAAATCTTGATCTCTTCTGTGGTGATCAATGACAATAATTTGGTTAAACAAATCATAAAATTCTTTTGATAAAGTCAGAGCTGTTTTTGAATGATCCACCATAATCAACAGAGAACGATTGGTCACCATTGTCATCGCATCAGCGACCGAAAGAAGATTAGTCTCCCCTTCATCCTGCAGTCTGCGAACTGCTCGATCAATATCCGCAGCCATTTGATGAGGATCATAAACCGCATAAGTCTGATCAATAATATTACTAGCAAATACTTGCATTCCCACAGCAGAACCAAGCGCATCCATATCCAAATTTTTGTGCCCAACTACAAAAACTTGGTCCACACTTTTAATCTTATCCGAAATAGCAGTCATCATAGCTCGCGTGCGAGTACGTGTCCGTTTCACCGATGCAGCTGAGCCACCACCAAAGTAAACAGGATTCTTTGACTCATCATTTTCTTTGACAACAGCCTGATCACCACCACGAACTTCAGCAAGATTCAAGTTTAAGAGAGCCACTTTACCAATTTGCTCATGATTACTATCACCATAAGAAAAGCCCATACTCAATGTGAGAGGAATTTCCCGATTTTTAGCTTCTTCTCTAAACTGATCAATAACTGCAAACTTATTTTGCATTAACCGATCTAACACCGTGTAGTCCGTAAAAATATAGAAACGATCCATTCCCACACGACGAGAAAACATAGCATATTTTTCTGCAAATTCAGAGACAAAATTTGCGATAAAACTATTAATGTGGCTAATGTCTGAATCTGAGACAACATCCTCTAAATCATCATAATTATCGACTGAAATAATACCGATAACTGGTCTCGTCGTTACTAATTCTGAAGTTGCCTCATACTCACTTGAAGCATCAAAAAAGTAAAATACACTTGAAGCATGATCTAAGTAGACCGAATATTTTGTATCCCCAATTGTTGCATACGACCCAGCACCCTCAGATGGTGTTTTGGTAATTTTTTGCAGTAAATCCACATCAAATTCACCGTCTTCATTGGTAAGAATCAACTCTGCGTAAGGATTAAACCATTCTACATTTCCAGATGTTTGATCAACTTTTACAACACCAACCGGCATTCTTTCAAGCAATGACGCCAAACTATTTTCTGCTTGGTCATTCACATACTGGATTTGTTCCACTTCATCAATTTCATAACTTTTTTGTTGGTAAATTAATAGAAAAATCAAAAGAGCAAGCACCAAAAAAAGTGCAGATAACATCAGAATGCTGCTACCAAAAACTCGTAATAAAATAGCTAAAATTCCAAAGGAAATAACGCCCATGATTACAAAATGAATTGGAGTAAAACGAAATTTTTTCATCACAAACCTCTTAACCGCCATTTTACCACAAAAGCTCTAAAAAAGCGAGTTTTCCCTTATTAAAACAAGCCAAATAATACTGTCAAACTTTAGAAAAAATTAAATCTTCCTGCATCCCTTTGATTACTTTACAAAAAAGAATACCTGATTTTCCCATTAAATTAGCTTTATTTCTCTGTTAGTTTACAGCTTTGTCAAGTATTATTGACGAAAAAACACTTGCTCAGAAATGTGAACAAGCATCTTCATCATTTATTTTTTTGCTTTTTCTTGATTTTTTGAGATACTTCGTGATTTACCTTCCAAATAAACCATCAAAATCGAAATATCCGCTGGATTGACACCTGAAATCCGACTAGCTTGACCAATTGTTTCTGGGTTTATTTTCTTAAATTTCTGACGAGCTTCTGTCGCAATGGAATCAATATCATCCCAGTCAATGTTTGCTGGTATTCGTTTTTCTTCCATTCGTTTCATCTTCTCAACCTGATCCAACGCCTTAGAAATATAGCCTTCATATTTGACTTCAGTCTCAATCAATTCGATTATCTTTTCATCTAAATCTTCAGCTGCTGAACCGACAAACTTGACAACATCTTGATATGAAACTTCTGGACGACGCAAAAATTCTTTCGCTGTAACTGCGTCTGTCAATGGTTTAAAGCCTAATTTTTCAACCATTTCATTCGTTTCTTTAATCGGCTTTAATTTAATAGTGCTCAAGCGCTTCATTTCAGTTTCATATTGATTCTTCCTAATTTCAAAACGCAGCCAGCGCTCATCATCAACCAATCCTACCCTGCGTCCAATTTCAGTCAATCGCATATCCGCATTGTCATGACGTAAAATGAGACGATATTCGGCTCGACTAGTCAAAAGACGATACGGCTCTACCGTTCCCTTAGTAACCAAGTCATCAATCATGACCCCAATATAACCATCACTGCGTTTCAAAATCAGTTCCGGTTTTCCTTGAACCTTCAGAGCTGCATTGATTCCTGCAACAATGCCTTGTCCCGCTGCTTCTTCATAACCAGACGTCCCATTCGTTTGCCCAGCTGTAAACAAACCTGAGATTTTCTTAGTTTCTAGAGTAGCGCGAAGCTGATGTGGCATAATCATATCGTATTCAATCGCATAGCCAGTTCGCATCAATTCAGCATTTTCAAGTCCTTTAATAGAATGCACTAAATCTTTTTGAACATCTTCTGGCAAACTCGTTGACAACCCCTGAATATAAACTTCTTCCGTATCTCGCCCTTCTGGCTCCAAGAAAAGTTGGTGGCGCTCTTTGTCCGCAAAACGAACAATTTTGTCTTCAATTGACGGGCAGTAACGTGGTCCTACACCTTTCACCATCCCTGAAAACATTGGTGCACGGTAAAGGTTGTTTTGAATAATTTCATGACTTCTTCCATTAGTATAAGTTAGCCAACAAGGAATCTGCTCTTTGAGGTAATCCTCATCGTGAGAAGTATAGGAAAAGTGGTTCGCTTTTTCGTCTCCAGGCTGAATATCCGTTTCTTCATAATTGATAGAAGAGGCTTTCACACGTGGTGGAGTCCCTGTTTTAAAACGCCCAATTTCAAACCCTAAATCACGTAAATTGTCTGCTAAGTTAATTGCAGCTAAACTATGATTAGGACCAGAAGAATACTTCAAATCTCCAATAATAATTTCTCCACGCAGAGCTGTACCGGTTGTTACGACAACTGCCTTTGTAGCAAACTCTTGATGTGTAGCTGTTTTCACACCAACAACTTTCCCGTTCTCAACTAGAATCTCATCTATAATAGTTTGACGCAAAGTGAGATTTTCTTGATGTTGAACCGTCTTGCGCATTTCTTTAGAATAAAGTTCCTTATCTGCTTGGGCACGAAGAGCACGAACCGCTGGACCTTTCCCAGTATTGAGCATCTTCATTTGAATATAAGTTTTATCTATATTCTTAGCCATCTCTCCACCTAGAGCATCCACTTCGCGGACAACGATTCCCTTGGCAGATCCTCCAATAGAAGGATTACAAGGCATAAAAGCTAGCATTTCAATATTGATTGTCGCAAGTAGGACTTTACAGCCCATTCGACTGGCTGCTAACGAAGCCTCAACACCTGCATGCCCAGCACCAATTACGACAATATCATAACTTTCAGTAAAATTGTGTGTCATCTTTTCTTTCCTTATTTTTTCACCAAAAAAGTCAAACCTCTAGAAGTGCAGGACAAAAAGCCTGCAACATCCATGAGCTTTGACCATCATAGTTATTGCTATATCCATTTTAGCAGATTGCTAAAAAATGTCAATCTAAATATACTGTTGAAGTTTACCATCTTTATAGGCATTGTCAATCAAACCACCACCCAAACATTCTTCTCCATCATAAAATACAACGGCTTGTCCAGGTGTAATAGCGCGTTGAGGTTCTGCAAAGTTGACAATTGCCTTGTCACCCTTTACAGTTACTGTAACCTTAGAATCTGGCTGACGATAACGGAACTTAGCTGTGCATTCCATAGTAAACTCAGCTGGCATTTTTCTTGTAAAATGTACTTGACTAGCGTCAAGGCTCGTTGACATCAAGTTGTCATTGTAAAAACCTTGACCAACATAAAGAATATTTTGACTGAGATCCTTACCCACTACAAACCAAGGTTCATTATCCCCGCCATGCTGACCACCAATGCCAAGGCCTCCACGCTGACCAATTGTATAATACATCAAACCAGCATGCTCACCCATATCTCGACCATCAACTGTCATCATGCGACCAGGTTGAGCTGGTAAATAATTTCCCAGAAATTCTTTAAAGTTCTTCTCACCAATAAAGCAGATGCCGGTTGAATCTTTTTTCTTAGCAGTAGCCAATCCTGCTTTCTCTGCAATAGCTCGAACTTCAGACTTTTCTAAATGTCCCAACGGAAACATCGTTTTTTGCAGCTGCTCTTGTGATAACTGACTAAGGAAATAAGTCTGATCTTTGCCATTATCCACTCCTCGCAGCATATGAACAATTCCGTCTTCATCGCGCTTTGCACGCGCATAGTGACCTGTTGCCACATAATCCGCTCCCAATGTCATAGCATAGTCCAAAAAAGCTTTGAACTTAATTTCTTTGTTGCACATGACATCTGGATTCGGGGTTCTACCAGCTCGATATTCAGCTAAGAAATATTCAAAAACGCGATCCCAATACTCTTTTTCAAAGTTGACAGAATAATAGGGAATGCCAATTTGGTCTGCCACAGCTGCTACGTCTTTATAGTCCTCTGTAGCCGTACAGACCCCATTTTCGTCAGTGTCGTCCCAATTTTTCATGAAAATGCCGATCACGTCATAGCCCTGCTCCTTTAACAAAAGAGCCGTAACTGACGAATCCACACCGCCACTCATCCCGACAACAACACGTGTTTTAGAATGATCACTCATAGTGTTCTCCCATCTTTTCGTTATTTCACGATTGAAGGTCGTGTTTTGCTTTCAACGATTGAAGGTCGCTTAGAGCAAGGTTTATTATAACACGAAATAACCTTAAGAACAAATTTCAATAACCAGACATCAATAACTTTACACTACTGTAAACTAAAAATTCAGTGGATAAACTATTAAATCAGTGAATGAAACAATAGAGATTCTATCAAAAGGGCGAATCTAATGAGCAACTTTCAGCCTCTATCTATAGTCTGAAAATGGTGCTTTTAGTCGTAAACTACTATATTAAAGCCTTGCTTTCATCACAAAAAGGTTGAGACATTTTGTCCCAACCTCAATCATTTTTTGTATTCATCAATACCAGCCATTTGCTAACCAGAAAGTCTTTGCAGCTGACCAAGAACCATAACGACCTGCTACATAAGCGTCTGCTACTTTTTCTTGATTTTCTGCTGATAAGTCACCATTTAAGTAAGATAAGCTCAATTGGTAACGACCATAATATTGTCCATTTTGTGCTGTGTAACTACCACTTGATTCTTTTTGTGCAATCCATTCTTTTGCTGCTGCATCTTCAGCACTCAGACCAGATGTGGTAGTTGCCGAATTACTTGACTCCGCAGTTGCAGTGCTTGTAGTGGTGTCATCTAACTCCAATACCTGCCCAACACTAATCAGATGAATATTGCTAATTTTATTCTTCTGAGCAATTTGATCAATTGTTGTATTATGTGATGCAGCAATAGCTGAAAGTGTATCTCCAGATTTCACTGTATAACTATCCGCGTTTGCAAGTGTAGGAAGAAAGAATAGCGCTGTTGCTGCTAAGCTCATTAAACCTACTTTCATTTTTTTATTTGTATTCTTTAAATTTAAAATCATTTAAATTCTCCTTTTCTGTGATAGAACTATCATATACCTTAATTATTACTATTGTTTTTACCTTTCATTAAAAATATTACAGGCAAATTGAAGAGAGACTAAAATTCACCCTATATTTCTTTGCTTTAAGGTTACTATAAGAAAAGTGACCTTAAAGATGGTCTAGAATTTATATCACATCTATTTTATCAAACAAAAAATACTGAATTTTGATATAATGAAGCTAATGAACTTATAAGGAATTACAATGAACTCACTAAAATTTCAATCTGTTTTTGATATTATTGGACCTGTTATGATTGGTCCATCTAGTAGTCATACTGCAGGAGCTGTTCGTATCGGAAAAATTGTCTCGTCTATCTTTGATGACGAACCAACAGAAGTTGAATTCCAACTATTTAATTCTTTTGCGAAAACTTATCGTGGACATGGTACGGACTTGGCTCTTGTAGCTGGGATTCTCGGAATGGATACAGATGATCCTGATATTCCAAATAGCCTAGAAATTGCCCATAAAAGAGGGATTAAAATTGTCTGGACGATTCAAAAAGATAGCAATGCTCCACATCCAAACACAGCTAAAATCACCATTAAAAATGAGCAAAAAGCGATTAGTGTTACTGGTATTTCCATTGGCGGTGGAAATATTCAAGTGACTGAATTAAATGGTTTTTCTGTTTCGCTCAGCATGAATACCCCGACAATTATTATCGTCCATCAGGATGTTCCTGGAATGATTGCTCATGTTACTGAAGCACTTTCTCGTTATAACATCAATATCGCACAGATGAATGTCACAAGAGAAAAAGCAGGTGAAAAAGCCATTATGATCATTGAAGTTGACAGTCGCAGCTGTGAAGGAGCTATTGAGGAAATCAGGAAAATTCCTAAACTTCATAATGTCAATTTCTTTAAATAGGAGAGTTTATGTTTTATTCAATCAAAGAATTAGTGGAGCAGGCAGATTTAGACTTTCAGGGTAGTGTTGCCGAACTGATGATTGCTACTGAATACGAACTGACAGGTCGTGAACGAGATGAAGTCTTACGCTTGATGACTAGAAATCTAGAAGTTATGAAAGCTTCTGTCGTTATGGGATTAGATGAAAGTAAATCTCGGAGTGGTTTAACAGGTGGTGATGCAGCCAAACTCCACAAATATATTCAATCAGGAAAAGCTCTTTCGGACTATACTGTCTTAACGGCAGCAAAAAATGCTATTGCTGTCAATGAATACAATGCTAAAATGGGGTTGGTCTGTGCAACACCGACAGCAGGAAGTGCTGGTTGTTTACCCGCTGTCCTTACATCTGCTATCGAAAAATTAAATCTTACTGAAAAACAACAACTAGACTTTTTATTAACAGCTGGAGCTTTCGGTCTAGTCATCGCTAATAATGCTTCTATTTCAGGAGCTGAAGGTGGCTGTCAAGCAGAAGTTGGATCAGCGTCAGCCATGAGTGCAGCAGCTCTTGTTTTAGCAGCAGGTGGTACCCCATTTCAAGCCAGCCAAGCAATTTGTTTTGTGATTAAGAATATGCTTGGATTAATCTGTGACCCCGTTGCAGGTCTGGTAGAAGTTCCCTGTGTCAAACGAAATGCTATGGGAGCTAGCTACGCTTTCATTGCCGCTGATATAGCTTTAGCAGGTATTGAATCAAAAATTCCTGTTGACGAAGTAGTTGACGCTATGTATCAAGTTGGAGCAAGTATGCCGACTGCCTTTCGTGAGACTGCTGAAGGTGGATTGGCAGCTACACCTACTGGTCGTAGATTCTCCAAAAAAATTTTTGGAGAATAACTTTCTACACAAAAGGAAAAAGTTTACAGCCCTGTAAACATGAATTTAGACTATGCAAAATTTTAAATATATTTTTTTCGACTTAGATGGAACACTTGTTGACAGTTCTGTAGGAATCAAGAATGCTTTCCAATACGCATTCACTTCACTAAATATCAAAGCCCCTGATAGCAAAGAGCTGGATACTTTCATTGGACCACCTTTAGAAGTTAGTTTCGCTTCTGTAGTGCCAGAGACCAATGTCAATCAAGCTATTGCTTTCTTTAGAGAACACTATAAAAATAACGGTATTTTTGAAGCTCAACTTTACAAGGGTATAAAAGAACTGTTGTTAGAATTAGAACATTCGGATTACCATGTCTATATTACCACTAGTAAAAATGAACCAATGGCCCATAAAATGGCACAATACCTAGAAATTGATAAACATTTTAATGGTATCTTCGGCTCTCTTCCAAATTCTTATCATAAAGCAGATGTTATAACTCGTGCTTTAAATAATTCTCATGCTAATCTTGAACAATCTATCATTGTTGGGGATACAAAATTTGATATAATTGGTGGAAAATCAGTCGGAATTGCTACTTTAGGAGTTCTGTGGGGATTTGGAAACAAGAAAGAATTAACTGACAATGGGGCAGATTTTATCTCAGATTCGCCTCAGAAAATTTTAACAGCTTTGGTAAATAATACTTTACATGAATTGTAAACCATCTTTATAATATACAATCAAAGATTCTAAAACAAACAACTATGTTTGCTAAGCCAATCACCCATATAAAAAGACGAATCATTTTTTACTCAATGGTTCGTCTTTTTGTTTACTCATTTATCATAAAATTTTGCTTAATAGTTCCAAGCTGAAAGACCTTGAGCATTATAAGCACGGTAAGCTGCTTGAATCTGATCATCTACTGTTGCTGTTGAACCCCAACCTGGCATAGTTTGGAAAAGACCACTAGCTCCTGATGGGTTATAAGCATTTACTTGTCCGTTTGACTCACGAGCAATGATATGTTCCCAAGTTGATGCTGGGACACCTGTCAATTCTGCCATACGAGCAGCTGCATAAGATCCTGTAGCACCAGCAGTATTTCCATTAGGAAGAACAACATTTGAAGAAGTGTTTGCAGCCGATTGCGAATAGGTAGTGGAAGCAGCAGGTGCGTTATATGTCACATCTTCATAAGTTACAGCTTCTTCTGTTGTAGTTTCTGTTGAAACTTCTGAATTTTTCTCTTCATCAAGTTCTAAAATTTGCCCAACTTTAATCAAGTCAGGATTTTCAATTTTATTGAGCTCAACAATTTTTTCAACTGATGTGTTTTTTTCTTTAGCGATTTCTGATAAAGTATCACCTGATTTAACAGTATAAGATTCAGCACTTGCAATAGCTCCTGTTGCAAAAAAAGCAACTGCCGTAAAAAGTCCTGATAAAGTCCATTTCATTGATTTTGTATTCATGTATATATCAATTTCTCCTTTTTTCGTATAATACTATATTACACATAAAATATTACTATGATCTTATAATTGTATTACAAAGATTACAGAAATATTGATTTTATACGCAAAAAACGCCCTTCAAGGCGTTTTTTAGCTAACAATAATATAAGTTTTTTAACTTTTTAAGAAAAATAACATCAAACCTAAGGCAAACATAATAAAAATAGAAAGGGTATCTGCTTTTTTCCACCTCAATTGACGATAACGACTTCTTCCTACACCACCTTGATAACCTCTCGCTTCCATAGCAGTCGCCAAAGCATCTGCACGTTTAAAGCTAGAAGCAAATAACGGAATTAAAATCGGAATAATTGATTTTACTTTTTGAACAATATTTCCTTCACCAAAATCAACCCCACGCGCCCTTTGAGCATTCATAATCCGTGTCGTATCATCCATCAAAGTAGGAACGAAACGTAAACTCATTGATAACATCAGCCCTATTTCATGAACGGGTACCTTTAATGCTACTAAAGGCTGCAATAATGATTCAACTGCGTCTGCCAAACTAAGTGGCATTGTTGTTAAAGTCAATAAGGTAGAGAATATAATAATTAAAAGAAAACGACTAAAAATGATACCTGCCTGAGCCAAACCTACTTCAGTAATCCTAATAAAGCCAAATTGAAATAAAGTCATGCCACCAGATGTAAAAAGTAATTGAAACAAAGTAGTAAAAGCAATCAAAAAGATCATAGATCTTAATCCTTTAAGGAAAAAGCCTAAAGGAATTTTGGAAAGTCCAACTAATAACATTGTAAAAACGAATAATAGTCCATTGGTTACAATATTATTTGCCAAAAAAATAATTAAAATAAAGAAAAACATTGACAAAAGTTTGCTGCGAGGATCTAGTCGATGAATGATTGAATTTCCAGAAACATATCGCCCCAAAATCATACTATCCATGTAGTAACTCCTTAAATTCTTCTATGGTGATAGGTAAATACGGAAGAGTTAGCCCTCTATTTTTTAATTCTTGTGCAAATTTTGTAATTTTAGGAACTCCTAGTTGAATACTTTCCATAAATGCTACAGCTTGAAAAACTTGCCGAGGCTTTCCGCTTTTGACTAATCTTCCTTTTTCCATCACATAGACGGTGTCTGCAAAATTAGCGACATCATCCATCAAATGCGTTACCAAAACAATGGTCATTCCTGCTTCATGTAATCGCTTAAATAAACTCATCAACTCTTTTCGTCCAGCAGGATCTAAACCCGCTGTTGGCTCATCCAATACAAGAATATTTGGTTCCATGGCTAGAATACCAGCTATGGCTACTCGACGCATTTGTCCCCCAGACAGTTCAAATGGGCTACGTTCAAATAATTCTTCTGAAATTCCAACAAGAGTTAACTTTTCACGTGCTACACGTTCAGCGTCTTCCTTTGATACTCCAAAATTTTGTGGACCAAAAGCAACATCTTTTAAAACGGTCTCATCAAAAATCTGACTTTCAGCAAACTGAAAAACTAGACCTACCTTTTTACGTACTTGTTTAATATCCTTGTTTATAGATGTCGAAGTAATTTTGACATCATCAATCACGACACTTCCTTCAGTTGGCACTAGAAGCCCATTCAGCAATTGTAAAATAGTTGATTTCCCACTACCCGTATGACCAACCAAAGCAGTATATGAGCCATCTTTTATTTCTAAATTGACTTCAAAAAGGGCAGGACTCTCAAAGGGAGTGCCTGCTTGATAAGTATAACTTACATTTTCTAAAGTGATTCCCATAAATAATCCTGCAATTCTTTTTCTGTTAAATAGCGCTCTGGCAATTGAAAGCCTGAGTCCAGCAAAGTTGCTTTTACTTGATTTGTAAAAGGTTCATCTAAACCTAAATCTTCTAAATCCACTCGTGAGAAAAGCTCACTTGGTGTACTAGTTGACTCTACTTGTCCTTCTTTCATCACCAAAACTCGGTCACTAAGAGCTACTTCATCCAAATCATGCGTGATAGAAATAACAGTCATACCATGTCGATCTTTAATCTTTTTAACTGTCTGAATCAACTCTAAACGCCCCTCTGGGTCCAACATACTAGTTGCTTCATCTAAAATAATGATGTCAGGACGCAAAGCAACCACACCAGCAATAGCCACGCGCTGCTTTTGTCCACCAGAAAGCCTTGCAGGTTCACGTTCTTTAAAATCTTGCATTCCAACAATGTCTAATGCTTCTTGAACTCTGTCAAACATCGTTTGGTAATCCATCCCTTGATTTTCCAAACCAAAGGCAACATCATCCTCAACAGTCGCCCCTACAAATTGATTATCTGGATTTTGAAAAACCATCCCAATATGCCGGCGCTTTTCCCATACATTTTCAAGAGTTAATTCATCTCCATCAATGATAATCTCGCCACTTTCTGCTTCTAACAGACCATCTATTAAACGAATTGTCGTAGATTTGCCACTGCCATTATGACCTACAATAGACAACCACTCTCCTTGTTTCACGTGAAACGTCACATCCTTGAGAATATAATCATCTACATGATTATCGTATTTATACTTTAAATGCTGAACTTCAATGATATTTTTCATATTATCTAAATGTATCTTTAAAGAGATAGGCACTTCCTTTGAAGTAGTCATAACCCGAATAAATCGTAAAAATCAATGCAATATATAACAAAATTTGTCCTAGCAATGTCCAGTGTAATAGTAGAAAAATAATAGAAAACATCTGCGTAAATGTTTTTATTTTCCCTGGCATAGCAGCAGCTAAGACTGTCCCTCCAGTTTCAACCAACAATAGCCGCAAACCTGTCACAGCTAACTCACGGCAGATGATAACTGCAACAACCCAAGCAGGTGCCATATTCATTTCAATCAACATAATAAAAGCTGACATGACCAATAACTTATCTGCCATCGGATCAGCAAATTTCCCAAAATTTGTTACAACTTTCCATTTACGAGCTAAATAGCCGTCCAAGTAATCTGTAATACTAGCTACTGCAAAAATAATCGCTGAAAAGACGTGCATTCCAACAGAGTGACCCAAGGATAGTACTAAAATAAAAATTGGAATTAAAGCAATCCGCAAAAGAGTTAAAGCATTGGGAATATTTTCTTTTTTCATTTTCTTTTCCTTAATTGTTTATTATAAGTGTAATTGTACCTGTCAAACTTGTCAAGCCTGACGTATCAATCTGTTGATTATCAATTGTAATGGTCACACCTTGAACCACACCAAGAGTAATTGTTGATGTAGTGCCTGGTGAAATAGTGGTTGACACACTTTGATTTTCAGGGCTTAATATTGCACCACCTTCTAAGTCTGTACCTGTAACGCTTACCCAACTAGTTGCATCAGTAACTGATAGTTTTAAATTGACAGAGCTTGTTGCACCTGTCAAGGTTGCTGTCAAGTTGTTACCATTTCCTGATACAGTCAAATTTGTATTTGGACTTCTAGAAGATTCACTAGAAGTTGCCTCATTAGTCGAACTAGAAGAAGTAGTTGTCTGTTTGTTTACAACACTATAACTTAACGAAGGGGTAGTTGTTAATGAGTTATGGTGAATGTAGGTCCAAACATAATAACTAACAAAAGATAAAATAGCTAATGCAAGGATCGTCAGATAAAATAATGGTAAAAAAGAAGTTCGTTGTTTTTTTGTTCTTCGACTTCTAAAATTCTCTTCCTCATCAACATCCACTTCATCATAAGTAATCATGCTTCCTTCTTCATAAGCATCAAGAATAATTCGCTCATCTAAATCAACAGCCCAAGCATATTTTCTTAGAAAAGAACGAGCATAGAAGGGACTGGGAAGACGATCAAAATCATCAGCTTCCATAGCTTCCAGTAGCTCTAACTGAATATCTGTTTTCTTTTGTAAATCTTCCAAGCTCATTCCTTGATTAATACGAGCTAACCTCAGGACTTCACCGATTGTTTTCTTTCTCATACACACTAGCCTTCTTTCTATTAAACACTATTTTACCAAATTTCACCAAAACATGAAATCATTTTGGAAAAATAGTAAAATCAATCATTTCACAAGAATCAATAAAATGATGTCCTATCTCAATCACATCAACTAAACTGATTGTCTGTAATATTTTTGGTAAATCAAATAGATTATCCCCTTCTGAAAAGGTTTCGTATTGAGTGGCAATATATTCTAATGAATTCAGTCCATGTAAAAAATCACCAAACATTTCACTTTTTATAATATCAAGATGCTCTTCTGTTACATCAGGGTCTTTTTCAAAACCACGAATCGCAGAACGAAATTGGTGAGACAGAGCAACTGGCTCACTAGTATCCATTGTTAACATCACAAAGTGAAAATCTTTTTCTACTTCAACTTCTAACGATAATGAGTTGTCTATTTTTCCAGCCTCATAAAGCGTTTGAAATCTTTTAGATGTCCAACCAAACATCATTGCAAATAGCAGTTTTAAAGCAGTCTTATAACGAAATAAATCGGTTCCCGCTAACGATTGACTCCCGCGTAATCCGATTGCAAGTTTAGAACTTGCCACTTCCATTCGAACACTCCCCGTAGAAATAACAGGATTTAACGCAAGGGGAAAACGTCTAATCAAACTTTCTTCATCAATCCCCTTCAAAGATTCGTGTTGTTCCCGAATAACAGCAATGGTCTTTTCTAAGTCAAAATTACCAATCAGCAGTAAACTCATATTAGATGGATGGTAAAAGGTTTCAAAGTTTTCATCCAAATCCTCAACAGTTATTTCTGCAATTGATTCAACGCTTCCTGCAATATCTTCTGCCAATGGAGTGTCTGGATAAAGATTTGCTAAAGCGTGAAAAAACAGGCAATAATCTGGATTGTCTTTGTACATATCAATTTCTTGCTGGATAATTCCCTGTTCACGTTGAACAGATTCTTCTGTAAAGTAAGCATTTTCTAGTAAACTTTGCAACAATCTCACATTTTCTAAAACATTGTCCGTCGCCGAAAAAAGATAACTGGTCTTAGTAAAACTTGTAAAGGCATTGCTCTCAGCACCTAATTCAACAAATTGTTGTAAAAGATCTTGACCATTTTCATCCTCAAATAATTTATGTTCCAAAAAATGTGCAACTCCTGCAGGGTATTGAACAGCTTGATTAGAACCACACGGAATAAAAGAAGTATCAATTGAGCCAAAATTTGCTGTCATAATACCATAAGTTTCATTGAAATCTCGTTTGGGTAAAAGAAATACTCTTAGACCATTTCGTAAAGTAGTCTGATAGACTGCTTCTCCAACTGCTGGATAATCCTTCCTCTCCATTTTTAAAGTTTGCATCATTTTCCTTCCATAAAATAAATCGCTTGTAGCCTGAGTTGTGTTGCAGCAACAATGATATCTTCTCTGCTGACTGCTTCTAAAGCATTTAGCCAAACAGCAATTGGCATAAATGTTTTCTGCAAAACAGATGCCATATAAGCTTGTTCTATCAACGTATTTTGCCTATCTAAAGAAAGGAGCATCGCATTTCGTAGCATTTTTTTGGTCTGATTTAACGCCTCATCAGTAAAATGTCCTTTTTTTAAATCTGCAATTTGTCGATAAATTAAACTCACTGTTTTTGTTCGATTTTTCCTATCAATTCCAGCATAAATACGCATCATACCCGAAAAAATATCAAAACTACTTGAAATTGTATAAGCTAGACCCTCTTTTTCCCGAACATTAACAAATAATTTTGAATGAGCAAAGCCACCTAAAAGTCCGTTCAATACAATAAGAGGGATATGAGTCTTATCACCATATTGAGTAGAAAAATGATATCCTAATTCAACAATAGATTGATGAGCATCTTTTCGCTCCAATGATTCTTTTAAAATATTCGAAAATTCTTGATGATAATGCAATTGTAAACTAAGTTGACGCGGCTGTAAACCAAAAGTTTTCATATGTTCACAGACTTCAATCTCATTAAAATCACCCATAAAAAAGATATCGATTTTATCATTTTGAAGCATTTTTTGAAAAATAGCAAAACTACTTTCTGGTGTTTCCTTATCAACTAAGTCTGGCGTAGCTAAACGAAAAGTTTGCATTTCCTTTTCTGTATAAAATAATTTATTCAGCTCTTGATGTGCATGATAAAAATAATCTTCAATTTCAGCTTTTAAATCATTGAGTACATTCTTTTTTTCAATTTCAAAAACAGCCTGATTAAAAGCTCCTCCATTCGCTAAGGGTCTTAACAAGCTATCTTTTAAAAAATCAAGTATCTCTCCTGTTAGTGTATTTTTTCGACTTAAAAACGCATCGCTAACAAAAGAGATATTCAAATCCACGTAATGTATTAGTCCTCTGCGTGATAATCCCGTTGAAAAGTTGGCACCATAAAGAGTTGCTAATCGTTCACGAAAAATCTGCGAAGTTGGATAGACTTCATTAGCTGTTTCAAGCATACTTGCAACCAGCACGCGCCCCGCTATCGTATCCGTAGACATCGGAGCTGAAAACCTCATTTTTATTCGATTCGTTTTAAATTTTTTGGATGTTATAAAATGGAGATCTACTCCAGAAACCAGCTCCATAGTGTCCCTCATGTTCTTTTAATATTGACTTCTATTATATCACGAAACGACTCCTAATTTCTCCTTCAAGCTTTATTCTTTCAACTTAAAACGTTTTCTTAATGATGTGATTGTGATAATTCTAATATCATCTTTTCATCTAATTATGATATAATGACAAAGATCGAGGTGAATTATGGAATATAAATTATTTGATGACTACATCACTCTACAAGCATTATTAAAAGATGTCGGAATCATTCAAAGTGGTGGTGCTATTAAAAGCTTTCTTCAAGAAAATCAAGTTTATTTTAATGGAGAGCTCGAAATTCGCCGCGGAAAGAAAATTCGCATTGGCGATACCATTACTCTTCCAAATCAAAAATTAGAAATACTGCTGACTGCACCAAATAAAAAGGAAAGGGGGGAGCATGAAAAAGAACTTTTAGAAAAAAGACGAGTTGCCACCCTTGTAAAAGAAATGAACAAAAATATCAAAAAAAGTAAATCAACAACAGTAAATCAAAAAGCCAATAAATCTAATAAAAAAGCTCCTATCCGCTTCCCAGGTATTTAATATGTGGTTAAAAAACTTACAAATTCAACATTTTCGTAATTATGAAGCAACTGAAATAGATTTTCATTCTGGTCTCAATATTTTTCTAGGCCAAAACGCTCAAGGAAAAACAAATATCTTGGAAGCTATCTATTTTCTTGCATTGACACGAAGTCATCGAACTCGTTCAGACAAAGATTTAATTTATTTCTCCAAAGATACCCTGAAAATATCTGGACAACTTGTCAAACAAACTGGAAATATTTCTTTGGAAATTGACTTGACACCTAAAGGAAGAATTACAAAAGTTAATCATCTAAAACAAAGCAAACTATCTGATTATGTTGGAAATATGAATGTTGTTTTATTTGCTCCAGAAGATTTACAGTTGATTAAAGGAGCTCCAGCCCTTAGACGAAAATTTATTGATATAGAATTGGGGCAAATTAAACCAATCTATTTATCTGATTTATCACATTACCACCATGTCTTAAAACAAAGAAATACTTATTTAAAAACAGCAAAAACAATGGATGAGACTTTTTTAGCAGTTTTAGATGATCAACTAGTAGAGTTTGGTTGTCGTGTTATGCAGCATAGGATAGAATTTCTCAAAAAATTAGAGCACTTTGGTCAACAAAAACATTTGGAACTCTCAAGTCATTTAGAAAACTTAACCATTAAGTACTGCTCTTCTGTTCCACTTTCAGATTCCAATAAGTTAAAAGAATCTTTCCAAATTGCATTAAAGCAAAGCCGTAGTAGAGATTTATTTAAAAAAAATACTGGAGTTGGTCCCCATCGAGATGATATTGCTTTTTATATCAATGACATGAATGCCAATTTTGGTAGTCAAGGACAACATCGAAGCGTGGTTTTATCTCTCAAACTGGCAGAAATTGAGCTCATGGAAACTGTTACTAAAGAAAAACCAATTCTTCTACTTGACGATGTTATGAGTGAACTTGACAATAGTCGTCAACTTAATTTACTTGAAACTATTTCTCAAAATATCCAAACATTTATGACAACAACAACTCTAGAACATCTACAAAGCATGCCTTCTAATATTAAAATTTTCTCAATTCATGAAGGGCATCTAACTGAAGACAAGGTGTAAACTAGATATTAACACGTTTTACACGTTTGTAAAGTGTGTTAATTATAAAAGCTCTGCATTATCTGCTGCAGAGCTTTTATAATAGATCTTATTGTACAGAATAGTTTGGAGCTTCATTCGTAATTTGAACATCATGAGGGTGGCTTTCTTTCAAACCAGCTCCACTCATTTCAATAAATTGAGCTTTGTCATGTAGCTCTTGGAGATTGGCTGCTCCACAATATCCCATACCAGAACGAACTCCTCCAATCATTTGGAAAACGATATCTGCTGCTGCACCTTTATAAGCTACACGACCTTCAATTCCTTCCGGTACCAATTTATTTGCTTCATTAACAGAACCTTGGAAATAACGATCGCTTGACCCTTTCTTCATAGCTGCAATCGAACCCATTCCGCGATAAGTTTTAAACTTACGACCCTGGAAAATTTCCGTTTCACCTGGCGCCTCATCTGTACCAGCAAACATTGAACCGAGCATGACCGCATTGCCTCCCGCAGCCAGTGCCTTCACAATATCTCCTGAATACTGAATACCTCCGTCTGCAATAATTGTTTTCCCGTATTCACGCGCAACTTGTGCAGCATCATAAATTGCCGTCACTTGAGGTACACCAACTCCAGCAATGACTCGAGTGGTACAAATTGAACCTGGACCGATTCCGACTTTCACAACATCAACTCCAGCATCGTATAACGCACGTGCACCTTCTGCAGTAGCAATATTTCCTGCAATCAACGTTCGTTCTGGAAAATGTTCACGAATCTCAGCAATCTTCCGAAGTACTCCCGCTGAATGTCCATGTGCTGTATCAATGACAATAGCATCTGCACCTGCTTCAAATAAAGCTTCTGCACGCTCAAATGTATCAGAAGTAACTCCTACTGCACCAGCAACCAAAAGACGACCATATTCATCTTTAGCTGCATTTGGAAATTCAATTACTTTTTCAATATCTTTAATTGTAATCAGACCAGATAAACGACCGTAGTCATCAACCAATGGCAATTTTTCAATACGATGCTCATGAAGTATCCGCTCTGCCGTTTCAAGGTCTGTCCCAACAGGAGCAGTTATTAGATTTTTACTCGTCATATGCGCTGAGATAGGTTGATTATAATCCGTAATAAATCGCATATCACGATTTGTAATAATCCCAACTAATTTGCGATTTTCAAGCGTTTCAACAACAGGAACACCACTGATACGATAACGTTCCATCAATTCTTCTGCATCTGATACCGTATGAGTTGGAGTCAAGAAGAATGGATCAATGATAACTCCATTTTCTGATCGTTTAACTTTCCGAATTTCATCCGCTTGTTGCTCAATAGACATATTTTTGTGAATAACACCAAGACCTCCAGCACGAGCAATAGCAATGGCCATTTTACTTTCTGTAACAGTATCCATTGCTGCGGTGATAATTGGAATATTGAGTGTCAAATTTTCAGCCAATTTTGTTTGTAAATTCGCATCATTTGGCAAAACATGACTCTCTGCAGGAATGAGTAATACATCATCAAAAGTAAAACCTTTTTTCAAAAATTTAGTGTCCCAGTTAGACATCCACAAATTCCTCTTTTCTTTATTGATTGAGCACAGCTCGTATTTATTGTTAATATGATACCATTCTATCTGTATTTGTCAATCACTATTATCTAAAAAACCATCACTTTTGGTGATAGTTTTGCTCATTTTTATTTAAAATAGTTAATCCCCATAGCAGATTTTACCTCAGAAAGGGTCTGACTAGCTACTTGACGTGCTTTTTCGCTACCTTTTTGTAGCATAGTGTAAACTGCTCCCATATCTTTTGAAAATTCAACACGACGTTCACGAATTGGTCCTAACTCACGCTCTAAAATTTCCAATAAATAGCGTTTTGTTTTCACATCTCCCAGTCCACCTCGTTGATAGTGTTCCTTCATTGCTGTAATTTCTTGCGCATCTTCTGGACGACCAAACACATCTAAATAATGAAAAACCATATTGCCTTCAATTTTACCAGGATCTTCAATCTTGATATGGTCAGGATCAGTATACATGCTCATCACTTTCTTTTGTAAAGTATCCATATCATCAGATAAATAGATGCCATTATTTAAAGATTTAGACATTTTTGCATTCCCGTCAAGCCCCGGCAAACGTCCTGCTGCTTCATTTTGAGGATAAATGCCCTCAGGCTCTACCAAGACATCACAATTATAAGTATGGTTAAAAGAACGTACAATTTCACGAGTTTGTTCAATCATTGGTTTCTGATCATTTCCTACTGGAACATAATTCGCTTTAAAAGCAGTAATATCTGCTGCTTGTGCAATTGGATAAACTAAAAAACCAGTTGGAATACTTTCACCGAATCCTTTTTGGGCAATTTCTGACTTGACAGTTGGGTTACGTTCCAAACGCGCTAATGACACCAAATTCATATAATACATTGACAACTCTGACAACTCAGGAATTTGACTTTGAATAAAAATGGTTGTCTTTTCAGGATCTAATCCAGCAGCTAAATAGTCTAATGCTACATTTCCAATTGACTCTACAATTGTATTAGGATCCTTAGCATGATCTGTCAAGGCTTGCTGATCAGCTAAAAATACAAATAATTCATATTTTCCTTCATCTTGTAATAAAACACGATTTCGCAAACTTCCTACATAATGACCAATGTGTAATTTTCCTGTTGGACGATCTCCTGTTAAAATAATAGGTTTTGACATCACATTCTCCTTGAATTTTCTTGATAATATTATACCATTTTCAAGAAAAATGTGTAGAAACTATTTCTACACTTCTTAAAATTATTTGACAATTGAATTACCAACTTTCACACGCCATTTATAATCAGATAATATAATATCTTTCAAAGAATAAGTTGCTTGCCAATTTAAAAATTCTTTTGCTTTAGAGGCATTTGCTAACACACTTGCTGGATCACCAGAACGACGTGCCACAATTTCATGAGGAATTTTTTGCTGTAAAATTTGCTCTGCAGTATTGTAAATTTCCTTGACAGTATAACCTTGTTCTGTTCCTAAATTGAAAATCTGTGAAGTTGACGAATCTGTAAACAAATAGTCAAATCCCTTTACATGTGCCTGCGCTAAATCTAAAACATGAATATAATCACGAATGCATGAGCCATCTCGCGTTTCATAATCATCGCCATAAATTTTTAAAGCATCATTTTGTCCAAGAGCCGTTTTATTAATATTAGGGATGATATGTGTCGGATTTTTAACCCTCAAACCATTTGAAGCATCCATAGCAGCACCAGCAACATTAAAATAACGAAAAATGACATATTTCCAACTATAGCGTTTGGCCATCCAATAAATCATGCGTTCTCCCATCAGTTTTGTCTCTGCATAAGGATTTACTGGATTTAATAGCGTATCTTCATTTGCAGGTTTATCCATACAATTATTACCATAAACTGAAGCTGTAGAAGAAAATATAATTTTATCAATTCCTACTTCTGATAATACTTTTAACACACGATTCATACCAGCTACATTTGCTGCAAAATATTTACTAGGATTTTCAATACTTTCACTAACGACTATTTCACCTGCACAATGTAGCACAGCATCAATTTTATAAGATTGTAAATAAGCTTTTAATGCAGACTCATCATAAACATCCAGTTCTTTAAAGTGTGCTCTTACATCCACCGCTTCCCTAACACCTGATGCTAGATTATCCAAAACATGTACATCATAACCAGCATCTAAAAGCGCCTTTACAGTATGAGAGCCAATATATCCAGCTCCTCCTGTCACTAAAATTGATTTCATTTTTCTCCTCCTTATCTTTTTACATCAATACAAGAGTATCTTTTAGTAAGTATTGGTATGTTTCAACCAAACTTTCAATTCTATCTCCAATAAGAATCCCATCAAATCCAATAGTTGAAATCTGTTCAATATCTTCACAGTTTACACCACCACCAAAAATCAACTGATATGTAAACCCAAACTTTACACTTAAATTATCCAAATAATCTTTTAAATCTTGAAAACTTTCTTCAACATCTGTAAAGGAATAATCTTTTTTTCCTTTTAATGTTGCACTCAATCTTTCGTAAGCTACAATAATATGTTTATCCTGGAGATCTAGATCATCTAAATATGTTGCGCATTCAAAAATAGGATTTTCATGATTTCCTACACAAATAATAGGAATAATATCTTTCTGTAAAGCATTGTCAATCTTTGAGCGAATCATTCTTGTTGTTTCATTTAAATACTTTTGCCTTTCTAAATGACCTACAAAAGCATAATTTATATTGTAATGTTTTAAATGTTGAGGCGATAAATCACCTACATTTCTTCCTTTAATTGACAAATTTTGAACTGCAATGTCAAAATGATATACATTATAATCCGGTATGATAGGAGCAATAATCAATTGATGTTGCTTGCTTATTGGTTGATTGAACTTCTCTAACAATTCTAATTGTTGCTTGATTGACATCTGATTTTTAAAATTAAAAACAACTAACACTTTACACCCCCTTTACACTATTTACAACTCTTTTAAAAAATAATCTTCTATTGTCTGTTTATAAAATTTAAATTGAGGATTTTTCACAACATTATGAAAAGATAGTGTTTTTCTTTTCTTTAAACCACAAAATTCCATGGTCTTATGGAATGAAATCAAAACATCATCTACATTTTTTCCATCAAAAAATGCAGCCGGATTATTAAAAACTTCTTCTGGTGCATTCCAAGTTGTGGATAAGATATATTCTTTATTTTTCATTAAACCACCTTGTCCATAAGTATCTGCAAATGAATAAAATTGACCATATTCAAAGACTTCATCCATATATAATTTCAACTTCCCAGGTACATTAAACCAATAAATAGGAAATTGAAAAATAATCAAATCTGCCCACAAAAACTTATTCCTCTCGTCTATTACATTATAGTCCTCAACTGATGATAATTGCACATCATGATTGTGACGTAATTTATCCAACATAATATTATACAAACTAAAATTTAATTCTCCTTTACAAAAATCATGTTTTTGATAACCATTTACCAATAAAATTTTCATTTTCTCCTCCTAAAAATATTCTAAATTCATTATAAATTTTTGAAATTTCTCTTACTTATCAATATTCTAAAATGTCATATTTTATCCCTGAATCATTTGAAAAAAGTCAAATTTTCTAGTAAAATGAAACTAATTACAGAATTAGGAGAAAAATATTGCTTACAGTATCAGATGTATCACTACGCTTTAGTGATCGAAAATTATTTGATGATGTGAATATCAAATTTACAAAAGGAAATACCTATGGTTTAATCGGTGCTAATGGTGCAGGAAAATCAACTTTTTTAAAAATCCTAGCTGGTGATATCGAACCAACTACTGGAAATATTTCACTCGGACCAGACGAACGTCTCTCAGTCCTTCGGCAAAATCACTTTGATTATGAAGAAGAACGAGTGATTGATGTAGTTATCATGGGAAATGAGCATCTTTATAACATTATGAAAGAAAAAGATGCCATTTACATGAAACCTGATTTTTCTGATGAAGACGGTGTCCGAGCAGCTGAGTTAGAAGGTGAATTTGCTGAGTTAGGTGGTTGGGAGGCTGAAAGTGAAGCCTCTCAACTCCTCCAGAACTTGAATATCCCAGAAAATCTCCACTATCAAAATATGAGCGAATTATCAAACGGAGATAAAGTGAAAGTTCTCCTTGCAAAAGCTCTATTTGGTAAACCAGATGTTCTATTACTAGATGAACCAACAAACGGTCTTGATATTCAATCCATCTCTTGGCTAGAAGATTTTTTGATTGATTTTGAAAACACCGTTATCGTTGTATCTCACGACCGTCACTTCCTCAATAAAGTATGTACACACATGGCTGATTTGGACTTCGGTAAAATCAAACTCTATGTTGGTAACTATGATTTCTGGAAAGAATCTAGTGAGTTAGCTGCTAAACTCTTAGCAGATCGTAATGCTAAAGCTGAAGAAAAAATCAAGCAACTGCAAGAATTTGTTGCTCGCTTCTCTGCTAATGCTTCAAAATCTAAGCAAGCAACTTCTCGTAAAAAAATGCTTGACAAAATTGAACTGGAAGAAATTGTCCCATCAAGCCGTAAATACCCATTTATTAACTTCAAAGCCGAACGCGAAATCGGAAATGACCTCTTGACAGTCGAAAACCTTTCTGTCAAGATTGACGGCGAAGTCATCCTTGACAACATCAGCTTTATCTTGCGTCCGGGTGACAAGACAGCCTTGATTGGACAAAATGACATTCAAACAACCGCTTTGATTCGAGCTATTATGGGAGATATTGACTATGAAGGAACTGTCAAGTGGGGTATTACAACTAGTCAATCTTATTTACCAAAAGACAATAGCAAAGATTTTTCCAGCGGTGAATCTATTCTTGACTGGCTCCGTCAATTTGCAAGTAAAGAAGAAGATGACAACACCTTCCTTCGAGGATTTCTAGGTCGTATGCTTTTCTCTGGTGATGAGGTTAACAAGTCTGTCAATGTCTTGTCAGGTGGTGAAAAGGTTCGTGTCATGCTTTCAAAACTTATGCTTCTCAAATCAAACGTTTTGGTACTAGATGATCCAACCAACCACTTAGACTTAGAATCTATTTCTAGCCTAAATGACGGTCTGAGAAACTTTAAAGAATCTATTATTTTTGCTAGCCACGATCATGAATTTATCCAGACACTTGCTAATCATATTATTGTTCTTTCTAAAAATGGTGTCATTGATCGTATTGACGAAACCTATGATGAATTTTTAGAAAATCAAGAAGTACAAGAAAAAGTCAATAGTCTTTGGAAAGATTAAACTTTTCAAAAAATAGGAGCTGATGAAAGATTCAGTTCCTTAAATTTTAGTATTTTACGATAGCTTATGAAAAAAATCAAAAAACTCTTCAAAAATTATTATTTGATAGCCTTTTTTATTCCATTTTTGATTCTGTTTATAACTTACCTTATAAATGGAATCTATTGGAAAAGTGACACTTCTCCGCTATTAGGAGACGGATTTCATCAATATGTTATTTTTGATGTCACTTTAAGGAATATTTTGCATGGTACAGATAACATCTTTTATACGTTTACAAGTGGACTCGGTTTGAACTTTTATGCCTTATCTAGCTATTATCTAGGGAGTTTTTTATCACCTTTAGTTTATTTTTTCAATCTAAAAAATATGCCAGATGAAGTATACTTATTTACTTTGATAAAGTTTGGTTTGATGGGATTAACTTGTTTCATCAGTATTAAAGGTATCTTTAAAAAAATTTCTCCTTATCTTATATTAATACTGTCAACTTCCTACGCTCTAATGAGTTTTGCAGTTAGTCAACTTGAAATAAAAACTTGGCTAGATGTCTTCATTATTATTCCACTTATTTTACTTGGTTTACATCAGTTGATTACTCAAAAAAGACGTGTTCTTTACTTTACATCTTTGTCAATTCTTTTTATTCAAAATTATTATTTTGGGTATATGATGGCAATCTTTCTTGTATTGTGGTTCTTTGTTCAAACTTCATGGGACTTTAAAATTAGGATTAAATCTTTCATAGACTTTACAGTTGTGTCAATTTTAGCTGGTATAACTAGCCTCATCATGATTCTGCCAACCTTTCTAGATTTAAAAACTCATGGTGAAAAATTAACAAAAGTGACAACCCTACTGACTGAAAAAAGCTGGTATTTAGATATTTTTGCCAAAAACTTTGTTGGATCTTTTGATACAACTAAATATGGCTCTATTCCGATGATTTATGTTGGGCTTGTTCCATTATTACTAGCGATTCTCTTCTTCACTTTAAAGTCTATTAAGTTTCACGTGAAACTTTCCTATGTTATTTTAATTATATTCTTAGTAGCTAGTTTTTACTTACAGCCTTTGGATCTGCTCTGGCAAGGTATTCACGCACCAAATATGTTCCTACATCGTTACTCTTGGACTTTTTCCATTGTCATTATTTTCTTAGCGGCTGAAAGCTTGGAGCGTCTAAAAGAGATTAAATTCACAAACATTCTAGCCAGTTTTTCTATCTTAGGACTTGGTTTTATTGCTGCTTTTATTTTTAAGAATCATTACAAATTTTTAGGTTCTGTTAATTTCATCTTAACATTAGAGTTTTTGATTGCTTATCTTTTAATTTCTTGGGCTTATACAAAAAAATATATTTCTGTTAAAATATTTACTATTTCTACTTTATTATTTGTTTGCTTTGAACTAAGTTTAAATAGTTTTTATCAAATGGAAGGAATTGCAAAAGAATGGGTATTTGCAAGTAGAAATGCTTATGAACAAGATTTAACAGCTATTGATTCGCTCGTTAAATATAGTAAAAAGAAAAACTCAAATTTCTTTAGAACTGAAAAATTAGCTATTCAAACCGGAAATGACAGTATGAAATACAATTATAATGGTATCTCACAATTTTCTTCTGTCCGCAATACTGCAGCTAGTTCTATTCTTGATAAATTAGGTTTTAAGTCATCTGGAACTAATTTAAATTTACGTTACCAAAACAATAGTATCCTTATGGATAGCTTATTGGGTGTAAAATATAATATTTCAACAAACAATCCTCAAAAATATGGTTTTACTTCCATTAAAACGAAAGATAATTTAACACTTTATGAAAATAAAAATGTTAATTCACTAGCATTTTTAACAAATTCAATTTACAGAGATGTAAAGTTTAGTCACTTAACATTAGATAATCAAACTCGTTTTCTCAATCAGCTTTCTGGATTAAATTTAAAATACTATCACAGATTACCTCCTACAAGTAATCATAATGTTAAGCAAGTTGGAAATAGAATAGCTGCAGAAGTAGATAAAGAAAGTTATGACTCTTTTGCCAGCATCACTTACACTTTAGAAGTTCCAGCAAATAGTCAAGTTTATTTAACTCTGCCAAACTTAACTTTCTCAAATGATAACCAAAAATCAGTTGACATAACTGTAAATAACAATCAAAAAATGCATTATGGTACCAACAATGTTTTTCCATTTTTTAATCTTGGTTATTTTAAGCAAAAACAAATCATAACCGTTAAAATATCTTTCCCAGATAATTCAAAAGTTTCATTTGATAGTCCTGAATTTTATATGCTTGACACCAGTCATTTTCAACAAGCGATAAACAAGATTCAACGACAAAAAGTATCTGTGACAACAAAACATAATACAATAACAGCACATTATCAAGCTCAACGAGATAGTTCTTTATTCTTTACCATTCCTTATGATAAAGGTTGGGCTGCAACACAAAATGGAAAATCAATCAAAATCTCAAGGGCACAAAATGGCTTTATGAAAATTGATGTCAAAAAAGGCGCAGGAAAAATAAAACTGACATTTATCCCAAATGGTCTTAAAGAAGGTAGTATAGCATTTTTATCTGGAATCGCGTTATTTATAATTTACAATAAGATACGTAAGAAAAAATCGTTATAATTGAAAAACCAAACTGCACAAGAAAACAGTTTGGTTTTTATTATATTTTTACAATGTAAAAAAAGCATTCCTAAAGAATGCTTAGTAGCTCCGGCAGTAGGACTCGAACCTACGACATCATGATTAACAGTCATGCGCTACTACCAACTGAGCTATGCCGGATGATATAGTCCGTACGGGATTCGAACCCGTGTTACCGCCGTGAAAAGGCGGTGTCTTAACCCCTTGACCAACGGACCATATATGTTCTTTCACAGAACATATACTATTATACCAGTTTGGAAAACTTTGTCAATAGTTTTTATTTAAAAATTTAACTATATTGGCTATTTCATTATCTATTCTATTTATCCTTTTAATTCCTCTAAAATAGCTTTTAATTTTCCAATTTTCATTCGAGTAATCGGACAACGATGATCTTCATAAAAAATTATTTCTCGCATTTTTTTGTCATAACCTTTGATGTTTCCAATATTGACTAGGTAGGATTTATGAGGTGAAAAGAAACGTCTTGTTTTTTTATCTTTTTCTTGAATATCTGCAATAGTGCCATAGAATTCTTTAAAAAAGTTTTTACCGACAATTCTTAATTTATGAGAAGAGCCTGTCGTTTCAATATATAAAATGTCATTAAAAGGCATTCTAACCTCTCCGCCACGAAAGCTGTATTCAAAATAATCCACCATATCTTTATTTTCAATCAATGTCGCTTTTGTATACTCAATGCTGTCTTTTATATGTTTTTTAAAAGCAACATCACTCAAATTTTTATCAACAAAATCCAGTGCAGATACCTTATATTTGAAGGTCATCGTAGCAAATTCTGATTTTGTTGTAACAAAAACAATAATGGCATACGGATTGTGATGACGTATAAATTTTGCTATTTCTAAACCTTTTGTTTCCTCTCCTTTGATATCAATATCTAAAAAATATAATTGATTCACCTCATCATTTTCAATATATTCTTTAAATTCTCTTACTTTGCCAGTTACTTTAACTTTTATCGTAATTCCCATTTCTTTCGCAATCTCTGCCAAAGTTGTTTCCATTCTTACTTGATGTGAAATTTCATCTTCTAATACCAATACTTTCATTATAAACCTTCTTTCCGCACTCTCATTACTTGTGTAAAATATTCATCCTCAATTTTAGTATCGAGGATAATTCCTTCATAGTTGTTAATAATTTCTTTGATATTGCTTAAGCCTAAACCGCGTCCTTCACCCTTTGTTGAAAAATCAGTTTGGTAAATCTCTTCTAAATCTAGCGGTCTTTTCTTACGTGAATTTTGAATGACTAAGATTGTTTCTGTATCTAAATCCACCAAAGAAACATTCATCGTTTTTTGATAACTTTCTGCTGATCCTTCTATGGCATTATTCAAAAGGACGCTTGTCATTCTAACCAGATCTAACAATTTAATCGGCAAGGGCTTGACAAAATCTTTTACTTCAAATGTTAATTCTATATTGTAATCACGTGCCTTAAATAATGTTTGCGTCATAACACTTCTAAGTGCTGAATCTCCAACATTATTTAAATCAAAATACGTATATTTATCTGAACGAAGTTGTAAATTAGCATTTACTAGCACCTCCTGATAAATTCGTTCTACTTCTTTTATATCACCTGTATGAATGGCCGATTGGAAGCTTGCCAACATTCCGCCATAATCATGCCGAAAGCCTCGAATTTCATTATACAGACTCACTATTTCATCTGTATATTTTTGTAATTGTAGTTGTTCTCGTTCTTTCTGTTTAATTTGTTCTTCTTTTTCATACTTTTCGCGAATAGATTGTAAGTAGAATAAAGTTGACATAAACATTAAAAAGCAAATTGTAGCAATCATACTAGAAAAACTATTTAAATTTTTCATATTACTAAGCCAATGCGACAAATTTAATAAAAAATGAATAAATAAGAGATAAAAGTTTAACTGCACAATATTCTCTTTAAAATCCGCCTTTTTAAAATATTTAAAATTAAACTTAAAATAATCAATTGCTTTTAAAATGAAAACTAAAGAAATAATATTAATAAAAATATAGAACAATCCCCAATATCTATCAACAAACTTATCACCTGTAACAGAAGAAATAATAACTGAAAAGAAGGTTTCAGAGGTAGTTACAGATGAATAAATTAAAAAGGTTGCAAAAACTGATATACACTTCTCATATTTCTTAAAACGATAAAAATAGAAGTAAATTATAACAGGCTCTAATAATAAACATAAATAGGCTAATAAGGAATTAATCGAATTTATAAAAGATGAAAATAAAAATAAACACAAGCACAATAAAGTAAAGCGAAAATCTATAATTTTCACTTTACTAATTTTTTTATGAACAATTGAAAAAGATAAAATTCCGATAATAAAAGAAATGATTATAAATATTTTATCCAGATTCATAATGATAAAATCTCCTAACCAAATAATTTTTTCCCAATTCCAATCATTCCTCTAGGATCCCTCCTATCCCCACCAATGATTTTATCTAATTGCTCATCATTCAGTTCTTTAAATTCTACAATTTCCTTTTTTACTACCTCTTTTTTAGCAAACAACTTTTTCATAATTTCTCCTTAATGTTTGTTTTTTGTAAGAAATCTTACAAGGTAATTATACAAAATCTTCATAAATAAATTGAAAAAAACTCTAAATGATACATTTTTGCATCTCAAAAGACTTCTTTATCCAGTTATAGAAAAAGGCACGCTTTCCCGTGCCCTTTTCTTATATGAT
This sequence comes from Streptococcus sp. HMSC034B03, assembly GCF_001838575.1. Classification (NCBI taxonomy): domain Bacteria; kingdom Bacillati; phylum Bacillota; class Bacilli; order Lactobacillales; family Streptococcaceae; genus Streptococcus; species Streptococcus sp. HMSC034B03. Next base: position 18,524 of record NZ_KV837634.1, on the reverse strand, counting down.
CCCAGCAGGATTCGAACCTGCGACCGTTCGCTTAGAAGGCGAATGCTCTATCCAGCTGAGCTATGAGACCAATGCTCTATCATTTTAACAAAAAAAGCCTATGACGTCAAGATTACTTATGATAGGGACTTCCTTGTTGAATCATAAACGATCGATAAATTTGTTCTACTAAAACTAATCGCATTAACTGATGAGGAAGTGTCAATTTTCCAAAACTCATCAGCAAATTAGCTCTTTTTTTGACAGCAGTAGACAGACCAAGACTCCCACCAATCACAAAAGTAATATCCGAAAATCCACGAACAGTCACATCACTTAATCTCTTACTGAATTCTTCTGACGGAAATTGTTGACCTTCAATAGCTAAAACAATCACAAATTCTTTATCATTAATTTTCGATAAGATATGATTTCCTTCTTTGTCAAGAATTTGTTGATTTTCTAAGTGACTTGCCTTATCAGGTGTTTTTTCATCTGGAAGTTCAATCATCTCAAATTTAGTAAAGCGCCCTAAACGTTTTACATACTCTGCAATTCCATCTTTTAGATATTTTTCTTTTAATTTTCCAACAGTTACAAGTTTTATTTTCATATTTCTATTCTACCATATCCACAATTATTTCACACCTTATTCACAGTATAAAAAATTAAATTACCTTATAAATGACTTAGAAAATCACAGATTTTAAAAGTTATCCACAATTTGTGGAAAAGATAAAACATTTAAGCTATAATTAAGTTAAATTCTTTATACTTTCAGTAATTGAAATAACTAGGAGGAAGATATGAAAAACTCTTCAAATTTCACAAAAAAATTGTTATTGCTTTTCATGGTCTTAGCCATAGGTTTTATCGGTGGTTTACTTGGAAACTTAACTTCATCTAAATTATCAACAAATAGCTCTACAACGACTAAAGTTAATCAAGTTACTACTGCTTATAAAAATACAAATTCCACAACACAAGCTGTGAGTAAAGTAAAAGATGCTGTGGTATCCGTTATTACCTATGCTAATAATAATTCACAAAATAGTGTGTTTGGAAATGACGATTCAAATAATAACAATGATAATTCTCAACAAGTAGCTAGCGAAGGATCTGGGGTTATTTATAAAAAAGATGGAAAATACGCTTACTTAGTAACCAATACTCACGTTATCAGTGGTGCTAAAAAAGTTGACATTCGTTTAGCAGATGGTAATAAAGTTCCTGGAGAAATTGTAGGGTCAGATACTTATTCTGATATCTCCGTTGTTCGAATTAGTGCTGATAAAGTAAAATCAGTTGCTGAATTTGGAGATTCTAGTAAATTGACGGTTGGTGAGACAGCTATTGCGATTGGAAGTCCGCTCGGATCAAATTACGCTAACACTGTGACGCAAGGAATTATTTCTAGTTTAAATCGTAATGTTTCTTTAAAATCTGAAGATGGACAAACGATTTCAACACAAGCTATTCAAACAGACACAGCTATCAACCCAGGGAACTCTGGAGGACCACTTGTGAATATCCAAGGACAAGTAATTGGTATTACTTCAAGTAAAATAGCTAGCAACGGCGGAACTTCGGTTGAAGGATTAGGATTTGCTATTCCATCTAATGATGTTATAAACATTATTAACCAATTAGAAACAAATGGAACTGTTACACGACCAGCTCTAGGAATCCAAATGATTGACATCACTAATCTGTCTAGTTCAGATCTATCACGCTTAAAACTTCCATCAAAAATAACTAGTGGAGTTGTCGTACGTTCAGCTCAATCTGGAATGCCAGCTGAAGGAAAACTTCAAAAATATGATGTGATTACAAAAGTAGATGATAAAGAAATTTCTTCAACAAGTGATTTACAATCCGCTTTATACAAACATTCAATTGGTGATAATATAAAAATCACTTTCTATCGTAATGGAAAAGAGACCACTACCACTATAAAACTTACAAAATCTACAAAAGATTTAGATTCAAATAATTGACACTTTATTAACACATCTTTACAGAATTGTAAAGGTGTGTTATTCTATAGAAACATGGAAAAATATCAATATATTGAACTTAAGGACATTCAAACTAATCCTTATCAACCAAGAAAAGAATTTTCAGAAGAAAAAATTACTGAACTTGCTAATTCTATAAAAGAACATGGGATTATTCAGCCTATCATCGTACGAAAATCTCCAATAATTGGTTATGAATTACTAGCTGGTGAAAGACGTTTTAGAGCTGCTAAATTAGCAGGCTTACAAAATATACCAGCTATTATAAAAGAATTAACAGATGATGAAATGATGAAGCAAGCTATCATCGAAAATTTACAACGAGAAGATTTAAATCCTATAGAAGAAGCACAATCTTACCAATATTTAATTGACAAAGGATTGACGCATAAAGAAATCGCTCAAACTATGGGAAAATCACGTCCTTATATTACAAATTCTGTCCGATTATTAAATTTACCTCTCAATATTATTGAAGCGATAAAAGAAGGAAATATTTCTCAAGGACATGCTCGTCTGCTCATCAATCTCTCAGAGAAAGAGCAAAATCTGTGGTTTGATAAAATCCTATCTCAAGAACTTTCAGTTCGGCAGTTAGAAAAACAATTGCATTCCAAACAAGCAAAAACAGTAACAAAAGATAAACAGCAACTCTTCCTCAAAGAGGAAGAGAAAAAATTAAAAAAGATATTTGGTACAGAGATTTCTCTTCAATTTTCTGAACAATCTCAATCAGGGAAAATTTGTATTCATTTTTCAAACCTAGAAGAATATCAAAGAATTATTGACAGCTTTAAATAAGGCTGTTATTTTTATTCTTTCAAGTCACAGAGTTATCCACTCTTATTTTATAAGAAAACCTTAATAAATCACAGAAAAACCGCTTTACTCACAATCTGTGGAAAACTTCAAAGAACAATGTGAATTCATTTCCACAGATTGTGGAAAACTTTTGCGTTTTATGTTAAAATAACTTTTATGGGTAATTAAATACAACGAAGAATTTATTAGCAAGAAAGGAGGGGGTTTATGTCACAAGAAGCTAATTTTTGGGCGCGTGTTTTAGAATTGGCTCAAAAACAAATCAAAAAAAATACATACGATTATTTTGTTGCAGGAGCTAGGTTAATGAAAGTTGAAAATTTTCAAGCTACTGTACTTCTTGACAGTCCTGTCAAACAATTATTTTGGGATCAAAATTTAGCAGATGTCATCATTACTGCAGGTTTTGAAATTTATAATGACCAAATCACCGTACACTATATCTTTCAAGAGGAAAATGATGAAGTTACTCAATCAACAAATACAAATCATTCAGTAGTTAAACCAAGTCTTCCTCCTGTTGAAACTGGGTTAAAAGCAAAATATACATTTGATAATTTTGTTCAAGGTGATGGAAATGTTTGGGCTCTATCGGCGGCACTCGCTGTTTCTGAAAATTTAGCAACAACTTATAATCCATTGTTTATCTATGGTGGACCAGGATTAGGAAAAACCCATTTACTAAATGCAATTGGAAATCAAATTTTAGAAAATATTCCTGATGCTAGAGTGAAATACATTCCTGCTGAGACTTTTATCAACGACTTTTTAGAACATCTTCGATTAGGAGAAATGGAAAGTTTTAAGAGAACTTATCGCAGCCTTGATCTCTTATTAATTGATGACATTCAATCTTTAGGAGGAAAAAAAGTTTCTACTCAAGAAGAATTTTTCAATACCTTTAATGCTTTGCACGGAGATAATAAACAAATTGTTTTAACAAGCGACCGAAGTCCTGATCATCTGGATAATCTTGAAGAACGTTTAGTCACGCGCTTCAAATGGGGATTAACTCAAAACATTACTCCACCTGATTTTGAAACAAGAATCGCTATTTTACGCAATAAGATAGAAGATTTAGATTACATTTTTCCAAATGATACCTTAGAATATCTAGCAGGTCAATTTGATTCAAATGTGCGAGATTTAGAAGGTGCTCTAAATGATATTTCTCTTATGGCTAGAGTAAAAAATCTGAAAGAAATTACAATTGACGCTGCTGCTGAAGCTATTCGAGCTCGAAAACAAGATGCAAGTCAAATTTTAGTTATTCCAATTGATAAAATCCAAACAGAAGTTGGAAATTTCTATGGAGTTAGCGTTAAAGAAATGAAAGGAAGTCGTCGGGTTCAAAATATTGTCCTTGCTAGACAAGTAGCTATGTATTTGGCCCGTGAATTAACCGATAATAGTCTTCCAAAAATTGGAAGAGAATTTGGCGGTAAAGATCATACAACGGTCATACATGCTCATGGGAAAATTAAAACAATGCTCGAAACGGATGATAATCTTCGATTAGAAATAGAAAACATAAAAAATAAAATCAGATAACTGTGGATAATTGCAGAAAAAATGTTAAAGTTATTCACAATTTATAAACAGGTCTGTTTTTGTGTTCTATCGCTGATTAGGGAACTTTTCCACAAGTTTCACACAAACTACTATTACTATTAACTTAATAATCATAAAATAATAAAAGGAGTGTCTATGATTAACTTTTCAATCAATAAAAATTTATTTTTACAAGCTTTAAATACAACCAAACGCGCTATTAGTCTTAAAAATGCTATTCCCATTCTTTCTACAGTAAAAATTGATGTCACAAATGAAGGAATTACATTGATTGGCTCTAATGGTCAAATCTCTATTGAAAATTTTATTTCAATTAAAAACGAAGATGCAGGGCTTTTAGTAACTTCTTCGGGCTCTATTTTACTTGAAGCAACTTTTTTCATTAATGTAGTATCAAGTCTTCCTGATATAACACTTGATTTTAAAGAAATTGATCAAAAGCAGATTGTCCTAACAAGTGGAAAATCAGAAATCACTTTAAAGGGAAAAGATGCAGATCAATATCCTCGTATTCAAGAAATTTCAGCAAGTAATCCCTTGGTTCTTGAAACAAGTGTTCTTAAAAATATCATTAATGAGACAGCTTTTGCGGCTAGTACACAAGAAAGTCGTCCGATTTTAACAGGAGTTCATTTTGTCTTAACAGAAAATAAAAATTTAAAGACAGTTGCAACAGATTCTCATCGGATGAGTCAAAAGCAAATTATTTTAGAAAAAAATGGAGATAACTTTGATGTTGTTATTCCTAGTCGTTCTTTACGCGAATTTTCAGCCGTTTTTACGGATGATATTGAAACAGTAGAGATTTACTTCACAAATAATCAATTGCTTTTTAGAAGTGAAAATATTAGCTTCTACACTCGGTTGTTAGAGGGAAATTATCCTGATACCGACCGTTTAATTCCAACAGAATTTACTAGTATCGTAACATTTGATAAAAATAATCTTCGTTATGCAATGGAACGTGCACGTCTTCTTTCAAATGCGACTCAAAATGGAACAGTTAAATTAGAAATTATAAATGGTGTAGTTAGTGCACATGTGAACTCTCCTGAAGTTGGACGTGTGAATGAAGAAATTGATACTGAAAGTATTTCAGGTCAAGATTTAACCATCAGTTTTAATCCAACTTATTTAATTGATTCATTGAAAGCTATTAATAGTGAAAAAGTTACAATCAGCTTTATTTCAGCTGTTCGTCCATTTACTTTGAAACCAAGCGATGACACAGAAAACTTTATTCAATTGATTACACCAGTGAGAACAAACTAATGTATGATGTAGGAAATTTTGTTGAAATGAAAAAACCACATGCTTGTATCATTAAATCCACAGGCAAAAAAGCAAATCGTTGGGAAATTATTCGAGTGGGTGCGGATATTAAAATTCGCTGTACAAATTGCCAACATATCGTGATGATGAGCCGATATGATTTTGAACGAAAACTAAAAAAAGTGCTAGGAAATTGATTTCTTAGCACTTTTTCATGATCTTATTTTAATTTTTCAAATTTACCGTCTGTAATTTCTTTAAAACCTTTACTTGTTAAGAGTTCTTTACTAGCTTTCATACTAATTTTTTTAGATTTTCTTGTATTCTTATCTGTATACATTCCAGGCAAGGTTACTAATTTATCAAAGTCTACTTTATTAAAGTTAATTTCTACAGTTTCCTTAACTCCCTTTTCTTCATAAGTGACTTTTTCTTTAATTCCCTTAATATTTTGATACATTTGAGAAGCTTTATCAATTCTGTCTTTAACATCTTCTTTTTTAGTAGCTCCTAAGGTTTTATAAGACAAAAATGAATTAGTAGTTTGTTTTGTGACAGTATCTCCTTTATAATAATAAGTTAATCGTAAGTCATATTGTAAATTTTGATCAATTCTTTGGAATGACATTGTTTTTTCTTGGGCTCCACATGCTCCAAGGATAATTAGTGAAACAATTGTAACAAAGCCAAGTAACAATTGTTTAAAATAACTTTTTTTCATGGTATTTACCTCCTATAGCTTAATAAAATTATAATATTTTAATTAGGAAAATACAACATTTTACAAAAATGATGAAGTTATAAGTCAAATAGTGGTAAATATGATATAATGGTTTATTGAATTGAAAAGATGAAAGGAAGAGCGAAATGTCTTTAACAGCAGGAATTGTAGGATTACCTAATGTTGGAAAATCCACTTTATTTAATGCAATTACAAAAGCAGGAGCAGAGGCAGCTAACTATCCCTTTGCAACAATTGACCCTAATGTTGGACGGGTAGAAGTTCCCGATGCTCGTTTGGATAAATTAACAGAACTTATCAAACCACAGAAAAAAGTTCCAACGACTTTTGAGTTTACAGATATTGCAGGGATTGTAAAAGGTGCTTCAAAAGGAGAGGGTCTAGGAAATAAATTTTTAGCTAATATTCGTGAAGTAGATGCTATCGTTCATGTGGTTCGGGCTTTTGATGATGAAAATGTTATGCGGGAGCAAGGACGTGAGTCAAGTTTTGTTGATCCAATGGCTGATATTGAAACAATAAATCTTGAGTTGATTTTAGCAGATTTAGAAAGTATCAATAAACGCTATGCACGTGTGGAAAAAGTTGCTCGAACCCAAAAGGACAAAGATTCAGTAGCTGAGTTTCATGTTTTGCAAAAAATTAAACCAGTTTTAGAAAATGGTTTATCAGCGCGTACCATTGAATTTGATGAAGAAGAACAAAAAATTGTCAAAAAATTATTTTTATTGACTACAAAACCAGTGCTTTATGTTGCGAATGTTGGTGAAGACGAGGTAGCAGATCCGGATAATATTGAGTATGTTCAACAAATTCGCGAGTTTGCAGCAACTGAAAATGCAGAGGTAGTTGTTATATCTGCGCGTGCTGAAGAAGAAATTTCTGAGCTAGATGATGAAGATAAAGCTGAATTTCTTGAAGCAATGGGCTTGAATGAATCTGGGGTTGACAAATTAACCAGAGCAGCTTATCATTTATTAGGACTCGGAACTTATTTTACAGCAGGAGAAAAGGAAGTTCGAGCTTGGACATTTAGACGTGGCATGAAAGCACCACAAGTAGCTGGAATTATTCACTCAGACTTTGAAAAAGGCTTCATCCGTGCTGTAACCATGTCTTATGATGATTTAGTGAAATATGGGAGTGAAAAAGCAGTCAAGGAAGCAGGACGGCTGCGTGAAGAAGGAAAAGAATATATCGTTCAAGATGGCGATATTATGGAATTTAGATTTAATGTGTAGAGCACTGTAAACTAAATATAAACGAGGTTGGAAAAACTTTTCCAGCCCTTTTGGTCTTTTTAGAGGTAAAAAAATGGTAAAGATGATTGTAGGATTAGGAAATCCTGGAGAAAAATATTTTGAAACAAGACATAATGTCGGATTTATGCTAGTTGACAAAATGTGTAAAGAAAAAAGTTTAAAGTTTACAACTGATAAAATTTTTCAAGCAGAGATAGCTTCCACATTTTTTAATGGTGAGAAAGTGTATTTTGTCAAACCAACGACCTTCATGAATGAAAGTGGAAAGGCTGTTCATGCCCTTTTATCTTATTATGGTCTAGATATTGAAGATTTAGTAGTTATTTATGATGATTTGGATATGGAAGTAGGAAAAATACGACTTAGAGCAAAAGGATCTGCTGGTGGTCACAATGGCATCAAATCAATTATCAAACATATAGGAACCCAAGAATTCAAACGAATTAAAATTGGTATTGGTCGTCCCGAAAATAATATAATCATTATTCACCATGTGTTAGGAAAATTTTCAAAAGGAGACCATGCTATAATTTTAAATACACTTGACAAAGTTGACAGTGCTGTAAATTATTATTTACAGTCTGATAATTTTGAACAAACAATGCAACAGTACAATGGATAAAAAGATGGATATTATTGAATTATTTAATCAAAATAAACAGATATCTGATTGGCAAAGAAATCTAAATAAATCAACTCGGCAGCTATTAATGGGTTTGTCATCTTCAACTAAGTCTATTACAATGGCCTCTTGTGTAGAGGAAAATCACAAAATTTTGATTTTAACGTCTACTTATAGTGAAGCAGAAAGACTTTCTAGTGATCTGATTGACCTGGTGGGAGAAGAGAGGGTCTATACATTTCTTGCAGATGATACTCCGTTAGCTGAGTTTGTCTTTTCTTCTCAAGAAAAGATTTTTTCTCGTTTGGAAGCTCTAGATTTTTTATTAGATTCTAAACAATCAGGATTTTTGATAGTTAATGTGGCAGCTAGTCAACTATTTTTATCCAATCCTGTTAATTTCAATTCAGCTTATATTAATTTAAAAATAGGGCAAGAATATGAGTTGAAAGATTTGATTTCTCAATTGTTAAATTCAGGATATAAGCAAGTATCACAAGTATTGAAACAAGGGGAGTTTAGTATTCGTGGTGATATTTTAGATATTTTTGAGCGCTCTAGTCAAATGCCTTTTCGGGTTGAATTTTTTGGTGATGAAGTTGATGGTATTCGTCTATTTAATCCTGAAAATCAAATTTCTATTCAAAATGTAGAACATGTGTGTGTTCATCCTGCTACAGATATCATATTTACTAAAGCAGATTATAAAAGTGCACAGAAAAAAATAGAAAATCTTATAGAAAAAACTGTAGATTCAACTTCAAAATCTTATTTAGAGGAGATTTTAGCTAGTACAAAAGAACAAATTCAACATGCTGATATTAGAAAATTATTGTCTTATTTTTATCAAAATGAATGGACAATTCTTGATTATCTTCCAAAACATAGCCCAATTTTCTTTGATGATTTTCAAAAAATTATGAATAGACATGCTCAGTTTCAATTAGAAGCAGCAAATTTATTGACAGAAGATTTACAAAATAGTAAAACTGTTGGAAATCAATCTTATTTTGCAGATACATATTCAATATTTAGAAAGTATAAACCTGCTACCTTATTTTCAAATTTTCATAAGGGACTGGGAAATTTGAAATTTGATTCTCTTTATCAGTTCAATCAGTATCCTATGCAGGAATTTTTTAGTCAATTTCAGCTTTTGAAAGAAGAGATTAGTCGATATAAAAAATCTAACTACACGGTCATTATACAATCAAATTCTTTATTGACTTTACAAAGTTTACATAAAAGTTTACAAGAATATGAAATTCCACTTGATTATGTTAACGATACTAAAATTCATAAACATGCTGTTCAATTAGTAGAAGGACGTTTAATTCAAGGATTTAATTTTGTAGACGAAAAAATTGTTTTAATCACTGAATATGATATTCTGCAAAAAAAAGTAAAACGAAAAGTTCGCAGGCAAATTATTTCTAATGCTGAACGTTTGAAAAATTATAATGAGCTGGAAAAAGGAGATTATGTTGTTCATAACGTTCATGGAATTGGGCGATATTTAGGAATTGAGACGATTGAAATTTCAGGAATTCATCGTGATTATCTCACTATTCAATATCAAAATGCAGATCGTATTTCTATTCCTGTTGATCAGATTCAGCTTCTTTCTAAATATGTTGCGAGTGATGGTAAAGCACCTAAAATCAATAAATTAAACGATGGACGTTTTCAAAAAACTAAACAGAGAGTACAACATCAAGTCGAAGACATTGCTGAGGATTTAATCAAACTTTACGCAGAGAGAAGTCAATTAAAGGGGTTTGCTTTTTCTAGTGATGATTCTTACCAGCAAGAATTTGATAATGATTTTCCTTACGTAGAAACAGAAGATCAGCTGCGTTCTATAAAAGAAGTTAAAAAAGACATGGAAAGTGATCATCCTATGGATCGTCTTTTAGTTGGGGACGTTGGTTTTGGGAAGACGGAAGTAGCTATGAGAGCTGCTTTTAAAGCAGTAAATGATCATAAACAAGTGGCAATTTTAGTTCCAACTACTGTTTTAGCTCAACAGCATTATACGAATTTTAAGGAACGTTTCAATGATTTTCCTATCAATATTGAAGTATTAAGTCGTTTTAAAAGTAAATCAGAACAAAAAACAATTTTAGAAAAACTAAAAAAAGGGCAGGTGGATATTATTATTGGAACGCATCGTCTCCTGTCAAAAGATATTGTATTTGCTGATTTAGGACTCATTGTTATTGATGAGGAACAACGTTTTGGAGTTAAGCATAAAGAAAAATTAAAAGAGTTGAAAACAAAAGTTGATGTTTTAACTTTGACAGCGACTCCTATTCCTCGTACACTCCATATGTCTATGTTAGGAATACGTGATTTATCAGTTATTGAAACTCCTCCAACAAATCGCTACCCAGTTCAAACTTATGTTTTAGAAAATAATGCAACAGTTATTCGAGATGCAGTTTTAAGAGAAATGAATAGAGGAGGGCAGGTTTACTATCTTTACAATAAAGTTGACACAATGGAGCAAAAAGTTTCAGAATTGAAAGAATTGATTCCAGAAGCTTCTATTGGATATGTGCATGGTCAAATGAGTGAAATTCTTCTTGAAAATACTTTACTTGATTTTATCAATGGGGAATATGATCTTTTGGTCACAACGACTATTATTGAAACTGGTGTTGATATTCCTAATGTTAATACTCTTTTTATTGAAAATGCAGATTATATGGGATTGTCAACTTTATATCAATTACGAGGGCGTGTTGGTCGTAGTAATCGTATTGCTTATGCCTATCTCATGTATCGTCCTGACAAGGCTTTGACAGAAATTTCTGAAAAACGTTTGGAAACTATAAAAGGATTTACAGAATTAGGCTCTGGTTTTAAAATTGCTATGCGAGATTTATCTATTCGTGGTGCTGGAAATATTTTAGGAAGTTCACAATCTGGTTTTATTGATTCTGTTGGATTTGAGATGTATTCTCAATTATTAGAAGAGGCTATTGCTAAAAAACAAGGCAAAGAAAAAAGACGGCAAAAAGGAAATGCTGAAATTAATTTGCAGATTGATGCCTATCTTCCTAGTGATTATATTGTTGATGAAAGGCAAAAAATTGAAATTTACAAACGTATTCGCGAGATTGACAGTCGTGTAAATTATGAAGAATTACAGAATGAGTTGATGGATCGTTTTGGAGAATATCCAGATGTTGTTGCCTTTTTATTAGAAATTGGTCTTGTAAAGTCTTATTTAGATCAAGTTTTTGTTCAGCTCGTTGAAAAAAAGCAACAATCTGTGATTGTTCGATTTGAAAAAGTTTCTCAACAGTTTTTCTTAACTCAAGATTATTTTGAAGCTCTTTCTGTGACAAATTTAAAAGCAAGAATTTCAGAAAATAAGGGATTGATTGAAGTTATATTTGATGTAAAAAATAAAAAAGATTATGAAATTTTAGAAGGACTTCTGCAGTTTTCAGAAAAGTTAGTAGAAATTAAAAATCAAAAGAAAGATTGCTAACTTTACAATTTTGTAAAGTTTCGCTTTCATCTATAATATTTTCTTAAAAAATGGTAAAATAATAAATTGAGGTAACTTTATGAGATTAGATAAATATTTAAAAGTATCCCGTATTATAAAGCGTCGTCCTATTGCTAAAGAGGTGGCCGATAAGGGAAGAATTAAAGTAAATGGAATTTTAGCTAAAAGTTCAACAGATTTAAAAATCAATGATGAAATAGAGATTCGTTTTGGAAATAAAATTTTATTAGTTCGTGTTCTAGAAATGAAAGACAGTACTAAAAAAGAAGATGCCACTAAAATGTACAAAATTATAAAAGAAACAAAGGTAGAAGTAGATGGCTAGAAATATTGTTCAATTAAATAATCGCTATATACAAGATGAAAACCAACATCGCCGTTATTTGGAGCAAGAAAGAAGAAAAAAGAATCGCTTTATGGGTTGGGTGTTGATTTTAGTCATCTTATTGTTTATTTTACCGACATTTAATTTGGTTCAAAGCTATCGAAATTTATTAGAACGTCGAACACAATTGACGCATTTACAAAAGAGATACGAAGAAATAAGCAACGAAAAAGAATCTCAAAAAGCTTTTGCTAATAAATTAAAAGATGAAGAATATGCTGCTAAATATGCACGTGCTAAATATTATTATTCTAAACAAGGGGAATATATCTATACAATCCCAGGATTGTTGCCACAGTAAGGATGGAAAATTTATTAAAAACGATTGAACAATTTTTGGAGTTTTCCGATGAAAAATTAGAAGAATTATCCAGAAAGAATCAGGCTTTAAAATTAGAAGAGACTAAAAAGGAAAGGGGAGAGCATGCGTAAGTTGCTATTTCTATTATTGTTGCCAGCATTTTTTACTGCAAAAGTAGTAGTAAGTACGGAACAAGATGTCGAATTGACTGCAAAGCAACAGTATGAAATTACTAGTACGACCTACAGTAACTACTACACGGATCTTCCAACCAATCCAAATGTTTATGAGCAAATTCCAACTTATACGTCCTTAAATTTAGAAAAAGTTGCTGGGAGTTTAACTCCGAATACATCAATTAAACTTTCTGACTTACAAGTCAATGAACAAGGACTCCCAGTTTTTAAACTCGCAAATGGGCAATTTGTTCCTGCTGATAAACGAATGATTTATGATGATGTTGTCCAATCTAGTGCAGATATTTCTCAAACAATGTGGCTTAGGCAATCATTTGTAGTTTACAATCAACCTTTTGTAAATGGAACAAAGGAAGTTAAGACGAATTTATCTTCTTATCATTCGGTGAAAGTGACCCAACTTGCTGAGACGGCATCAGGAAAATATGCTCATGTTGAAAGCAAAGGTTGGATTGATGTGAAATACTTGTCTGATACAGATAATCGTATGGATAAAGTTCAAGAGATTTTAACAAGCAGGTACAATAAAGCAGACTATTCGATCTATGTAAAACAATTAGATTCTGGAAAAACTGCTGGTATAAACCCAGATTTGGAAATGTATTCTGCTAGTGTGGCAAAACTTCCCATTCTTTATTATGCGCAGAAGCAATTAAATGAAGGAAAATACAAGCCATCTTCTGGTTTAAAATATATTCCTGCTGTAAATGACTATTCAGGTGCTTATGATACAGAAGGTAGTGGAAGCATTTCTAAAAAATCAGATAATAAGGAATACAGCATTCAAGATTTGATGAATCATATTGCAAAAGAATCAGATAATGCAGCTACAAATATTTTAGGATATTATATTACTAATCAATCAGACAGCACTTATCAAGCAACAATTGAGCAAATTGCTGGGAAAAAATGGGATGTAGAAAAACGTAATGCATCAGCTAGGATGGCTGGAAATATGATGGAAGCTATCTATAAACAAAATGGGGACATTATCAATGCACTATCACAAACAAATTTTGATGAGCAGCGTATTTCTAAAAATATAAATGTAAAAGTGGCTCATAAAATTGGGGATGCTTATGATTTTAAGCATGATGTTGCAATTGTTTATGCTAATTCTCCTTTTGTTCTGTCTATTTTTACAAATCATGCTGATTACGATACCATTTCTAAAATTGCAGATGATATTTATGAGGTTTTAAAATGATAGAACAACAATTTTTTCAAATGGTGCAAAAAAAAGGCTATTTCAGACCTCATAGAAAAGTTTTACTTGCTATTTCTGGTGGACTAGATTCTATGACTTTGCTTGACTGGCTTTATAAATATCGCGAAAAATTAGAAATAGAAATTCACCTTGCTCATGTTAATCATGGAGTGAGAGAAGAATCTGATTTTGAGGAAGAAGAACTAAAAAAAATAGCAACAAAACTTGGTGTAAGCATTTTTACATCAAGTTTTTCTGGACCATTCTCAGAACAAAAAGCGCGTGATTTTCGCTATGCTTTTTTCAAAAAAATTATGTTAGAAGAAAATTGCACAGCTTTGGTGACAGCACACCATGCTGATGACCAAGCAGAAACGATTTTTATGAGAATTCTTCGTGGCAGCCGTTTATTTCATATTTCAGGAATGAAAGAAAAACAAAAATTTGCAAATGGAGAATTGATAAGACCGTTGCTTTCTTTTCAAAAATCAAATTTCCCTCCTATTTTTCATTTTGAGGATTGGACAAATCAAGAGAACCATTATTTGCGCAATCGAATTCGAAATGAGTATTTTCCATTGTTAGAACAAGAAAATCTGCAGTTTAGGAAGCATTTAATAGAACTGGGAACAGAAATTTCTCAAATGCAGAACGCATTAGCATATTTAACTAAAAATATTGAATTAACAAATCTAAAAGAATTTCAATCTCAGCCATATTTTGTGCAAAGTTTTTTGCTACAGACTTATTTAAAGAAATTTCCTGATTTGCAGGTAAGTAAAGCACAGTTTTCTGATATTTTAGCAATCTTGAACAAACAATCTAATTATCAGCAACCACTTAAAGCGGGTTACGAACTCTATAAAAATTATGATTCCTTTGAGATTCGTAAAATCAGTCCACAGTCTGATTTAAAAGTGGATTCAATTTTGTTAAAATATAACGATATTGTGGAATATGACAATTATCGCTTTTCTTTTGGAAAAGAGCTTCGTGGAAAAAACATCCAAGAAGTGTTTGTTTCGCGTGAAACAGAAATTTTACTTCGACATAGAAAAGAACAAGATGAAATTATCTTGAACCAACAACATAAAAAGCTTCGTCGGTATTTTATTGATCAAAAAATCCCTATAGATAAAAGAAAAAATGCTATTATTATTGAGCAAAATGGGGAAATCTTAGCAATTGCTGGAATCGTAACATGTGATTTGAGTAAGAGTCAAAAAAATGATATAATGTATAACAAACTTTATATTCAAAATTTAGATAGGTAAAGAAGATGCTAGAACAAGATATTAAGAAAGTTTTGGTTTCACATGATGAGATCGTGGCAGCAGCAAAAAATTTAGGAACTCAATTAACTAGTGATTATGCAGGGAAAAATCCTATTTTTGTAGGAATTCTAAAAGGTTCCATTCCTTTTATGGCAGAGTTGATAAAGCATGTTGATACCCATATTGAAATGGATTTTATGTTAGTGTCAAGCTATCATGGTGGGACATCTAGCAGTGGTGTTATCAATATTATTAAAGATATTGATCAAGATATTGCTGGACGTCATATTCTTTTTGTCGAAGATATTATTGATACGGGAAAAACATTGAAAAGCCTGTGTGAGTTATTTAGGGAGAAAAAAGCTGCGTCTGTTAAAATTGCTACACTTTTGGACAAGCCCGAAGGACGAAAAGTTGATATTGAAGCAGATTACACATGTTTTACAATTCCAAATGAATTTGTAGTTGGTTATGGTCTAGATTTTGATGAAAATTATCGGAATCTTCCATATGTAGGGGTTTTAAAAGAAAAAGTTTATACAAAATAAAAAGGTATATTGATAGATAGATGAAAAATAAACAAAATAATGGTTTTATAAAAAATCCTTTCTTATATATTTTAATTATTGTTGTTGTTATTACAGGTTTTCAGTATTTTTCAGCTGGAAGTTCTGTAGGTCATAGTCAGCAAATTAACTATACTGAGCTAGTTAAAGAAATTAAAAATGGAAATGTAAAGGATATTAGCTATCAGCCAAATGGTAGTGTTATTGAAGTTGCAGGTACTTATAAGAAAGAAAAGAAGGTAAAGGATAATAGTGGTATTCAGTTTTTTACTCCTTCTTCTACCTCTGTAAGCCGCTTTACTAGTGTTATTCTACCTTCAGATTTAACGATAGCTGAATTACAAAAATTAGCTTCAGATAAGGGGACTGAAATCACCATTAAACGTGAAAGTTCAAGTGGTGTTTGGATTCAGGTGCTGACAACTCTGGTGCCATTTGCCATCTTTGCTTTCTTCCTGTTCTCTATGATGAATCAAGGTGGAGGCGGTGGAGCGCGTGGAGCTATGAGTTTTGGACGTAATAAAGCGCGTGCGACAAACAAAGAAGATATAAAAGTACGCTTTTCTGATGTAGCAGGTGCGGAAGAAGAAAAACAAGAACTAGTTGAAGTTGTTGAATTTCTAAAAGATCCTAAACGTTATACAAAACTAGGGGCTCGCATACCAGCTGGTGTTCTTCTTGAAGGCCCTCCAGGGACTGGTAAAACTCTTCTTGCAAAAGCCGTCGCTGGTGAAGCAGGAGTTCCATTCTTTAGTATTTCGGGTTCAGATTTCGTTGAAATGTTTGTCGGTGTCGGTGCTAGCCGTGTTCGCTCTCTTTTTGAAGATGCAAAAAAGGCAGCTCCAGCGATTATCTTTATTGATGAAATTGATGCTGTTGGTCGTCAACGTGGTGTTGGTCTCGGTGGAGGAAATGATGAGCGCGAGCAAACCCTTAATCAACTTCTGATTGAGATGGATGGTTTTGAAGGCAATGAAGGGGTTATCGTCATTGCTGCTACTAACCGAAGTGATGTTTTAGATCCCGCTCTTTTGCGTCCTGGTCGTTTTGACCGTAAAGTTCTTGTTGGTCAGCCAGATGTAAAAGGTCGCGAAGCAATCCTTCGTGTTCATGCTAGAAATAAACCTCTTGCTGAAGATGTTGACTTAAAACTAGTTGCTCAACAAACGCCTGGTTTTGTTGGTGCTGATTTGGAAAATGTCTTAAATGAAGCGGCTCTTGTCGCAGCGCGTCGAAATAAAAAAGTTATTGATGCTTCTGATATCGATGAAGCAGAGGACCGAGTTATCGCAGGACCGTCTAAAAAAGATAAGACAGTTTCACAACGTGATCGTCAAATTGTTGCTTATCATGAAGCAGGACATACAATTGTTGGGCTTGTTTTATCAAATGCACGTGTTGTTCACAAGGTAACTATTGTACCTCGTGGTCGTGCGGGTGGATATATGATTGCTCTCCCGAAAGAAGATCAAACTCTTTTATCTAAAGAAGATATGAAAGAACAACTTGCAGGATTGATGGGAGGACGTGTTGCTGAGGAAATTATTTTCAATGTCCAAACTACAGGTGCTTCAAATGACTTTGAGCAAGCTACACAAATGGCACGTGCGATGGTAACAGAGTATGGTATGAGTGAAAAACTCGGTCCAGTTCAATACGAAGGAAACCATGCAATGTTTGGTGCTGCAAGTCCACAAAAATCAATTTCCGAACAGACTGCATATGAAATTGATGAGGAAGTACGTAATTTGCTTAATGAAGCGCGCGACAAAGCAGCAGAAATTATCCAATCCAATCGCGAAAAGCATAAATTAATTGCGGAAGCTCTTCTTAAATACGAAACACTTGATAGTCATCAAATCAAATCATTATATGAAACGGGTGAAATGCCTGATGAACCAAATGCAAGTTCTTCACATGCTTTGAGCTATGATGAAGTAAAATCTCAAATGGAAGAGCAGAAACCAGAATAAATTAAAATGTTAAAGAGGCTGGGACAAAAGTCCGACTTCAAATATAAAAAGCGAACAAAACTAGTTTTCTGGTAATCAGAATTCTGCTTTGTTCGCTTTTCGCATTTAATTATAGATTTGAAGGGCTTAATAATTAAGATTTTTAAAAATTGAAATCTTTTTGTCCCAAACTCTTTAATTCTATCCGCTGAACAGCATGTAAAAGTGCCTGAAGAGATAGATAAGTGTATTAAGAAGTACAAAATAGAATCTAAAAAAAGTAGAACAGCTACCCAGCCCTCCTAAAAGCTTCAAGTTTGCTATCCTTAAAAGGTCAGTAAAAAGAAGGAGAAGGAAATGGAGTTCAAGGAGTTGTATGGCAAGGTAAGGGGGATTGTATTAAAGTGCCGTCGGGATTATTATGTTCACTTGTGGGAATTAAGCGATTGGGAACAAGAGGGCATGTTGGTGCTCTATCAGTTGGTGAGTCGCTA
>NZ_KV837634.1:0-239 GCF_001838575.1 Streptococcus sp. HMSC034B03 | reverse complement strand
GAATTGGTGATTCTCCGAGACCAGCTAAAGAGTTACCAAGCTCAACTGAGTTCAGAGAAACAAGAGCAGTATGAACGCTTACTAGCCGATGAACGGTTCAAAGGCCGCCAAGCTATGATTCGAGAATTAAGAGCCTACTTAAAGGACTATAGCGATTAAGATAAGTCAGAACTTTTCTTTTTCAAAGGTCACAAAAAACAAGAAGAATAAAAAAAGATGAAAAAAGGTATTGACAAGAA
>NZ_KV837633.1:185846-209294 GCF_001838575.1 Streptococcus sp. HMSC034B03 | reverse complement strand
AAAGTGTGTCCATTTACTTGACTATGTTGCAATTACGCTCTAATTATCACTTTATTTATTCTAGATAACCTTTTTTATACCCTTTCTCCTAACTATTTTATATCTTCCTTGACTAGCAGAGCAACGCACTCAACATGATGCGTCATTGGAAACAAATCCACGGGCTGAACTTTTGTGAGTTTATAGCCTAGTTCTTGATAGAGCTTGATGTCACGTGCCATGGTGGCGGCATTGCAGGAAATATAGACGATTTTCTTTGGATTCATACTGACGCTTGATTTGATAAAACTTTCAGTCAAGCCTTTACGTGGTGGGTCGACCATGATGATACTAGGTTTTATACCTTGGTTCAGCCATTTTTTGATAGCATTTTCTGCTGAATCACAAATATACTG
This sequence comes from Streptococcus sp. HMSC034B03, assembly GCF_001838575.1. Lineage (NCBI taxonomy): Bacteria > Bacillati > Bacillota > Bacilli > Lactobacillales > Streptococcaceae > Streptococcus > Streptococcus sp. HMSC034B03. The sequence goes on along the minus strand of NZ_KV837633.1, from coordinate 208,899 downwards.
GGCATTGCTAATACCGTTTAGCTCAGCATTCTTTTTGCTATTTTCAACTGCTTGGGGGATGACCTCCACGCCATAGACTTCTTTGACATGTTTCGCAACTGACAATCCAATGGTACCAATCCCCGAATAAGCATCCACTACAATATCCTCTATACTCAACTCAGCGAAATCAATCGCCGTTTGATACAGTTTCTCTGCCATCTCTGTATTGACTTGGTAAAATGCTGGGGAAGCAATTTGAAAGTCATTATCCAGCATGCGGTCAGTAATATAATCTTGTCCATACAGTACATGAAATTCCTTCCCCAAAATCGCATTACCTGGCTGGTCGTTAATATTTTGCATGATAGATTTAATATTCGGAAATTGCGCGACTAATCGCTCAATTAACTGATTTATACGGAAAATCTTGGGACGATTGGTCACTAAAATAACCATGATTTCACCAGAGTAATGTCCACGACGAACCACAATATTACGAATCAGACCAGATTGCTCTTTCTCATCGTAAGGTTTCAGGTCAAAACGACGCAGCAAATCCCGCACTGCCAAAACGACTTGATCAATAACTGGATCCTGAATATAAAAATCCTCAATTGGCATTAAATCGTGCGAATTTTTTCGGAAAAATCCCGTTTCTAGCTGTCCATTGACACGGCGAACAGGAACCTGAGCTTTGTTTCGATAATGTAGTGGGTGCTCCATACCAAGGGTTGGTGCCACTTCGATATCTGCAATTCCAGCAATCTTGTAAAGACTATCTCTAACTTTCTTGGTTTTAAACTTCAGTTGCTCACTATATTTTAGATGCCCAAGGTCAGCAATACCTGTCCTCAGATAATCCACATCAACATCTTCGTTTCGATAAGGGGATTTCGTCAGATAGGCTTCTACCTTGCCAAAACCAATTTTTTTATTGACTTTCAGTATGCGCATACAGATACATTCTGTAGGCAGGGCATTCTCCACAAAGAAAACCAGTCCCTCTACTTTAGCTACTCCTGCACCGTCATGACTCAAATCCACAATTTCTACTTCTATCACATCATTCTTTTTTAACATATATTTCTCTTCCTAACAGCTCTGCCATTTCCCAAAAAAAGAAAGCGACAGCATCATCACTTTCTATTATATCATTTATCTGAGCCCTAATTGTGCTAATTTTGCTTTATAGGCTTCAAAATCAACTAGTAAGCCTTGACCGCCATACATATCATAGGCATCTATCCAATCTCCATTTTCAGGAATGGTCACCTTTTCAACACCATTACGAGCGTTGGTGAGAGAAGACAAGCCGTGCGTTAGTAAAAAGCTATATGGAATGTTGGTCGAGGTTAAAGCAAATACTTTGCCAAGCGCTTCAGAGCCTGTAAAGAGCTTCGTTGGGTCTTTGACTTGCTGAATAATCGCGCTCATCACCTCTTGTTGGCGACGTGTTCGGCCGAAATCTCCTTCGTCATCCTTACGGAAACGCGCATAATTCAAAAGCGTGCGTCCGTCCATTCGCTGTTTGCCAACCTTAATCGTCTGCTCTGGGACCACTCCGTCTTTCATATTGAGGTCGTCCGGCACCTGTACTTCACTCACTTTTTCACCATTGATGGTTGAAAAATTCGCATTCATTTCAACACCATTTGGGAAAAGGGTATCAATAGCTGTCGCAAAAGTTGAAAAATCAACCAAAGCATAATACTTAATGTCAATATCAAAATTGTCTTTCAGCACTTGACGTACCAATTCAGCGCCTTGATTGTTATTTTGCTCCCCAATGGCATATGCTACATTTAACTTTTGATCATAACCAGAACCTTGACTGACTCCATCAATGTGAACGAGCGTATCTCTCATGAAACTGACGAGCTTCATTTTTTTATTTTTTCCACCGACATTTAAGACCATGATCGAATCTGTCCGCGTTTCAGAAGAAGATTGACCAATTCGTCCATCTGTACCCAAAATAAGTATATTCACACCGTCTTTGGTATCTTTCCCATTAAAGACTTCTGTTTGGGCAGCTTTGGCATTTGGGTTGTTTTTTGAAGTGTTCAAGCCTTTTATAAACATGAACAACATGCCCCCTACAATGAGAACCAAAATTAAAGCAAGCCAAGCTAGAATCCGCTTCACACGTATTTTTCTATGCCGCTTTTCCTTTTTAGGCTTGGGTGTATTTTCTACAACACTTTCAGCCGCATTAGTTGGTATACGCTCTGATTTAAATCGTTTATTACGGCGACTTCTCTCTGGATATTGAGGGAGTCCCTGCTCGGTGTAACCAAAATTCTCAGGCACTTGTTGGTCAGAAAAGGTAGCTCTTGCTTCACGAGCTGACTCTACTCTTTGGTCTCCTTCTTGCTTTCTAAGAAGATATTGATATTCTTTTTTCTCGCGTTCATTTAAATAATGGATATTTTTGTAAAGATAGTCCAGTCTCAACTGCTCATGGTGGCTGAGATTATCTGATTTTTTATCCATGATTGCTCCAATCTACTGTTCTGAAATAGTATAAACGGTGTAATTTCCTAAAATTTTATAAGTAATGCCAATTGCTTCTAGCTCTCTCATCGCAAATGACACTAAATCCTCTTTTTCATTATTGATGTCCACAATGAAAAAATATTCTCCCAAAGCGGTCTTCAACGGGCGGCTTTCAATCTTTGTCAAATCAATTCCCCGCCAAGCAAAAGTTGCAAGAGCTTTATATAAAGCACCAGGCAAATTATCTGGCAAAGTTAAAGCAAGTGTTATTTTCTTTTCCTTAGGATATAATGGCAAAGTCGGAATCGACTGTCCCAGCAACCAAAAACGGGTGAAATTCTCAGCCATTTCTTGAATATTCTCTGCAATAATCTGCAGACCGTATTCACTAGCTGCACTCCTTGGCGCAATAGCTGCATAATTTTCTTCTGGATGCTGAGCCACAAAACGAGCCGCATAAGCTGTGCTAGCTGTTATTTCGATTTTAGCTTGTAGATAATGCTGGCGAACATATTTTTTCCCCTGCGCAATTGCCTGCGGATGAGAAAAGATTTTTTCTATTGGCTTATCAGCTGCCGTTGCCAATAATTGTTGCTTGATTGGCTGGACGATTTCTGCCACAGCATGAATGGCTGCCTGATGAAAAAGGTAGTCCAATGTTTCATGAACGCTTCCTTCAATTGAATTTTCAACTGGCACTACAGAATAATCCACTTCTCCTGTCTCGTAGGCTTTTACAACTTCCGTGATATTTTCAAAAGCCACTAACGTATCTGCTGGAAAAGCTTCTTGTGCCACATGATGAGAAAAAGACCCTTTCGGACCTAAAAATCCAATTTTCATTGCAACACCTCCACGATTTGTTTAGGCGTCAGAGTAGTCACATCAATAACTTTTGTAGCCACTTCTTCATACCAAGTCTGACGTTGCTCGAAAAGATTTTTCAAATCAGCTTTGCTATTGTTCAAATAAAGTGGGCGCTGGTGTTCTTGATCCTCTTCAAGACGCTGATAAAGTGTCTCAAAATCTGTTTTTAAATAAATATTTTCAGCGTTCTGCTTTAACAACTCGCGATTTTGAGCATTGCTGATGATGCCACCACCAGTTGAGATGACTTGTTCTGACTGTAGCAATTCTTTTAATAATTCACTTTCTTTTTGCCGAAAAGCTGCTTCGCCATACTGCTCAAAATATTCTTTAATCGGCATTTCCAGTCTCTCTGACAAAAGCTCATCCATATCGATAAAATTTTCATCTAGCAAGCTAGCAACCGTTGTTTTCCCAGCCCCCATGAAACCAATCAAAATCTTAGCCATGAAGTAAGTCCTCCAAATCATCAAAGAAATTTGGATAGCTCGTATTGATAGCTTCGGCGCCCTCCAACTCGACTTGACCGTCCTTTACCAAAAGAGCTGCAATAGCTGTCATCATGCCAATTCGGTGGTCGCCAAATGTATGAACTTTAGCACCGTGAAGAGACGTTTTCCCTTTGATGAGCATGCCGTCTTCTGTCGGAGTAATATCAGCCCCCATGCTATTTAGTGCATCTGCCACAACTTGGATACGGTCTGTTTCTTTTACCTTTAATTCTTCCGCATCACGAATCACCGTTTGCCCCTTAGCTTGAGTGGCCAGAAGTGCAATGATTGGCAATTCATCAATTAAACGTGGGATAATTTCTCCGCCAATTTCTGTGCCGACTAATTCAGACGTCTCTATCGTTATGGTGGCAGACTTAGCAATATTGTCTACATTGGACAAGTTTATATTTCCACCCATAGCTTTAACAACATCCAAAATGCCAGTTCGTGTTTCATTGATACCGACATTTTCCAAAATAATCTTAGAATTAGGAACGATAAGTCCTGCCACTATCCAGAAAGCCGCACTAGAAATATCTCCTGGCACCAACACATTCTGTCCAGTAAACTCTTGTCCACCTTGAACGCGGATTTCCTTGCCATTGACAGAAATCTGACCGCCAAATTGTTTAATCATGTCTTCTGTATGATTCCGGGTCATTTCTTTTTCAACAATGACTGACTCGCCTTGAGCTTGTAAAGCCGCAAATATCAAAGCAGACTTAACCTGAGCAGACGCCACAGGCAAGGTATAATGAATGGGCTGTAAGTTCTTATTCCCATGAATAGTGAGCGGTGGCAAATCACGCTTGGTTCGCCCGGCGATTTGCACCCCCATTTGACGAAGAGGAATCGTTATGCGATCCATAGGACGTTTAGATAAACTATCATCACCAAACATTTCCGCCACAAAATCCTGCCCAGCTAATACACCTGAAATCAAGCGAATGGAGGTTCCAGAATTTCCCATATTCAGTTTGTTTGTCGGCGCTTGAAGACCAGCAAAACCCACTCCATGAATCGTTACTACATTGCCGTCATCTTCAATTTGAACACCTAAATCACGAAAAACTTGCATGGTTGATAAGACGTCTTCACCACGCAAAATATCGTGAACCGTTGTCACTCCTTTGGCCAAACTACCAAACATAATCGATCGATGACTAATAGACTTATCACCCGGCACACGAATGCACCCAGCTAATCCCTTTGCATTTGTTCGTAACTGCATAGAAAACCTCATACCTGATTCTTTTTACATATTGTACCATAAAAAGAGAAGGGAAACAAAAGAGAGCGGGGAAAAAGCTTCATTTCGTTGAATTCAACTTTTCCTCACCCTCTTAAAATTATAAACTTTCTGCAAATTTTTTCTTGATGAATTGTGCAGAATACGCTAATTTTTCTTCCTCTTTTTCCGTTAAACTAAGTTTGACTTGCTCAACAATTCCCTCACGTCCTACAATCGCTGGATAACTCAGGTAGGTGTCTAATGGCTGATAATAATTTGATACTGGCAATTCTTCATGCGAATCCGATACAAGGGCTACTGCTAAACGGATAGCTGCGCTCGCAATACCATAAGATGTGTATTTTTTGCCATAAAAGACGGTATGCCCTCCTTTAAGGGCTTCTAGAGCAATTTCATCCAACTCCTCGACTGAAGCAAATGTAGAAATCGGTTGCCCTTTTATCCGTACTTGGCTCCAAGCTGTAAATTGAGAATTCCCATGTTCTCCAAGATTGTAGCCATAAACACTTCGAGGATCGACACCAAAGCGAACACCAACTGCACGTTTCATACGAGCTGTGTCCAGTAGCGTTCCCGTTCCAATAACACGCTCTTTAGGCAGACCAGTATAGTGTTGATAAAGACTAGTAATGACATCTACTGGATTACTAATAACAATGATAATCCCTGTAAATCCAACTTTTTTCAATTGTTCAGCGACAAAAGGAACTTCCTTGGATGTAAAGGGTAATTCCGCAAATCGATCGGCGTTGGGGTTATCTTGTAATTTGATATTGCCCAGTGCTGATACCACCACATCCGCATCTGCCACTACCTGATAATCATTAACAATGATATTTGCGTGATGATTCAAATTTGCTGCAGCGTCCTGAAAGTCAAGTGCATCTGCTTTGACTTTCGCTTCATTTTTATCAATCAATACATAATCATCAAAAGCACCTTGCGCAATCAGACCATGCGCGACTGCAGCACCAACATTTCCCATACCAATAATCGCAATTTTACGTGACATAAAGCACCTCCATAAAATACACTGTTCAGCTTTCACCATTAAACTGAAAATCCGTCTAGTTGATACATTTCATTATACTCAGAAATTAGTAAAACACAAGTATTTAGCGGAAATATTCAGAAAATTCTCGCTAATTTGTTGAATCCTTTCTTCTCCTATGGATTTCATGCACATAAAAAGCTGACCAAAATCTTGAATCAGCTTGAATCATAACATTATTTCAACAATTCTTGAACCGGATCAAAAATGATACGTTCAATATCAGCCAAGTAAATAGACAATTGTTGTTGTTTATTGAAAAATTCAGTCAGGGCAGGATTGCCTTGAATCTTATCCCCAAACGACTTCATCTTGTCTTGCACTTCTTGCGTTGGCATTTGACCTGATTGCGCCATGCCTTGCAGTTCTTGCTGGAAAGCTAGATAGTCTTTTAAAAGACTCTTTGCTTCACTATCAGCATCTACTGCTTTTTTGCTTTCGACAACAGCTTTGTACTCAGGAAGGTCACGCAGAGTACGGCTAAGTTCATTTGCTAAATCATAAATATTTGACATAGTCTTCCTCCTTAATCTAAAAAGACTGGATAATGTGTCTTTTCTCTTATTATTTTAGCAGATTTTTCCAAATCTTCACGATTTTTAAAGGTGATTTGGAGAATTCCGTTAATGTCTTCACGATTTTCTTCGTTGATGTGAATGTTAACAATGGACGTTCCTCTTAGAAGTTCTAGGATACCTAAAATAGCATCTTCTTCATCAGGAACATTGATGAAAATGTCATAAAAGCTATCCACACCAGCTCGTTTATGAATTTCCATAGCTTTTCGGACTTGCCGCCCATGTTGAAAAAATTTCCAAATCACATCTTCATTTTTATTCTGAATAGCACCTGAAATAGTATCCAAGCGCTTCTTAAAATCCTCTATCCTCTCTAAAATAGCATCTGGATTTGTCAACAAAATCGAAGTCCACATGCCCGGCTCACTTTCTGCAATCCGTGTCATATCACGAAATCCTCCAGCAGCGAAATGCTGCGTCATCTCGTGTTGCTGAGTATAGGCAGTGGCTTGATCCATAAGACTAGAAGCGAGAATATGCGGAAAATGGCTAATTTGACTGGTGACACGATCATGCTCGTTGGCATCAATTTCGATAAAGCGAGCATGCAGACCAGATAAGAGATTCTTCATTTCTGCTATCGTGCCGTCTTTCGTCAAATGAGACGGAGTAAAAATATAATAGGCATTTTCAAAGAGATTTACATCTGCTGCACTAGCACCTGACTTATGGCTACCAGCCATCGGATGAGCACCTATAAAGCGAATGGTTTTCTCCTTTAGAGCTTCTTCAGCAGCAGCTACAATTTCAGCTTTGGTAGAACCTGCATCTGAGATAATCACATCTTTTTTCAAATCTAGAGTTGCTAATTGCCTGATAAACTCAATGGTTTGCTTGATAGGGACAGCAAGAATAATCACATCTGCCAGAGGAGCAAATTCAGCAAATTGGTCGGTCACTTGATCTACCATGCGTTTTTCAAGGGCAATTTTTCGGGATTCTTCGCCACGATTGTAACCTAATATAGTATAGTCTGGATGATCACGTCGAATTCCAAGCGCGATTGATGAACCAATCAAACCAAGACCTGCAATATAAATAACTCTCTTTTCCATGCTTACTCCTTACTTTGGCTCAACGATAAATCCCAGAATAATCGACACTAAAATAATAACCATAACAATCGCTGTGAAAATCGTATACATTTTATCTTTTGTTTTGACAAAAATGATAAAAGTTGAAATCACTCGAAAAATCGGTGTCAAAATAAGCATAAAAGCCCCTAGTAACATAAACGTCACTGCATCAAAAATGGAATGGCTCTTCACATAGGCAACTGGATTAAACTGTTCCAAATTCTTTAAAGAAATGACCTGCTGACCACTAAAAAGGTAAAGAACCAAGCCAATAAACATAAAAAGAATGGAGAGAAAAATCCCTATGCGAAGAATTTTCCCCATGACCAAATCCAGCTCTTCTTTTTGCATTTTATCTGTCATTGCATACCTCGTATAAACATCTGCACACCCAGAGCTAATAAAGCGACTAGAAAAATCCAGCGCAATACTTTTACAGGTACATAAGGCATGATGCGGCTTCCGATGAAAGAACCTGCTAAAACACCCAAGGCGATTGGTGTAACCAATACCGGGTTGATTTGTCCTATAAAAAGGTAAAAGATAGCTGAAGCCGTTCCTGTCACTCCCATCATAAAGTTAGAAGTTGCTGAACTAGCTTTTAAAGGCATTTTCATAACAGTATCCATGGCCAATACTTTGAAAGCACCCGCACCAATTCCTAAAAGCGCCGACATAACACCTGCAAAGAACATGACAACAGAGCCACCAGGGACATTGGTCACTTGATACTTGATTGTTTGATTGAGACCTTTGTCAAAATATTCACCACCAAGATTTAATTTCTCTGCGATAGCATCATTGTGACTCACATTCTGATTGTCCTTTTTATCATGAATCTTCTGGTACATATTAAATGCTTGAAAGAGCATGAGAGCGCCATAAAGTAAGAAAAGGACTTGTGAATCTGTTATCACTGATAACATAGCGCCTACAAAAGCTCCTAAAGTCGTAAAAATTTCCAAAAACATGGCAATTCGCAGATTGAGCATATCATCTTTGAGATAGGCAATCGCAGACCCTGAACTAGTTGCTAAAACTGCAATAATAGAGGCTCCTACCGCATACTTAATGTCTACTCCAAATAAGAGAGTGAGTACAGGCGTGATAACAATTCCGCCTCCAAGTCCTAATAAAGCGCCCAAAATTCCTGCAAAAATTCCGACCAAAGTCATTGTAAAAATATAGGTGAGCATTAAAATCCTTTCACATAATCGCGGTGTTGTTGAACGGCTTCTTTTAATTCTTTCAGATTGTCTGAAGAGAATTTCTCCAAAACCTCAGTTGCAAGCACTGTTGCAACAACAGCTTCCATAACAACACCAGCAGCTGGAAGAGCTGTCGGATCGCTTCGCTCCACCGTTGCCTTATAAGGCTCATGTGTCTCAATATCAACGCTCATAAGTGGCTTGTAGAGAGTTGGTATTGGCTTCATCACTCCGCGCACTACGATAGGTTCTCCGTTGGTCATACCGCCCTCGAAACCACCTAGATTGTTAGTACGACGAGTAAAGCCGTCCTCTTTAGACCAGATTATTTCATCCATCACCTGACTGCCCTTAAGCCGCCCTGCTTCAAAACCAACTCCAAATTCCACACCTTTAAATGCATTGATAGAAACCACTCCTTGAGCAATTTTAGCATCTAGCTTTCTATCCCATTGAACATAGGAACCAAGCCCAACTGGCACACCACCGACAATGGTTTCAACAATTCCACCAATCGTGTCGCCATCTTTCTTAATCTGATCAATATAGGCTTTTATTTCCTCTTCACGTTCTGGATTGACAATCGAAACTTCTGACTGACGAGCACGTTTCTTGATTTCAGAAACGGTCAGATTTTCCGGAACCTCAATGTCAATGCCACCGAAAGTTACGATATGACTAGCTACCTCAACTCCGATTTCTTCTAAAAGACGCTTAGCAACAGCTCCCACCGCAACCCGCATGGTCGTTTCACGCGCAGAAGAGCGCTCCAATGAATTGCGCAAGTCGTCAAAACGATATTTCATACCGCCGACCAAATCTGCATGACCTGGACGAGGTTTGGTAATCTTGCGCAGCCCTTTTTTCTTGTCCTCCACATCTGCTACATTCATGATGTCCAACCATTTTTGATGATCTAGATTGGTCACATTGAGTGTAATCGGTCCCCCCATGGTTCGCCCATGCCGAACACCAGAAGTAATTTCCACTTTGTCACTCTCTATTTTCATACGAACTCCACGACCGTATCCGCCCTGACGGCGTTTCAATTCTGCATTGATATAGTCAGCTGTCAAAGGAAGCCCAGCTGGCACTCCTTCAATGATAGCTGTTAAACGCGGTCCATGTGACTCCCCAGCAGTTAAATATCTCATTCCGTTACCTCATCTGTTGTTGCTATTTAGCACTTACTTTTCTAAATAATCTTTCATTTCTTCTAAAGGAATCTGATGAATGGCTGCCCTGCCTAATTCTGGAACAATGACTAATTTGATTGTCTTGCCCCGAGCTTTCTTATCATGAAGTAAGGCATGATAGAGTTCTTCTTGTCGCCAAGGTTGATAATCAACTGGAAGCCCAAATTTGCGACACATCTGCTCAATATCTGTGGTAATCCCTTTAGGCATCAGCCCCTTTTTTTCTGCTACACGCGCTACCTGAACCATTCCAATAGCCACAGCTTCTCCGTGCATGACTTTGCCATAACCAGCAGTTGCCTCCACTGCATGACCAATCGTATGTCCAAAATTTAGATAAAGGCGCACACCATTGTCAAGTTCGTCTTCCACTACTAGCTTTCGTTTGACATTGCAAGAATGATAGATGATACTTTCTGCGTGCTCCAAAATGGACTCTGGACTACCATCTATGTCAGACAGTTCCTGCCATAGCTCCACGTCCTCAATCAAACCATACTTGATGACCTCTCCCATACCTTCAATCAATTCACGTTGTCCTAAAGTTGTTAAAACATCTGGGTCAATCAGAACCCCGTCCGGCTGAGTAAAAGTACCTACCATGTTCTTAGCCCACGGCGTATTGACTCCTGTTTTCCCACCAATCGAAGAATCTACCTGAGCCGTCAAACTCGTCGGCATCTGTACAAAATGAATGCCTCGCATATAAGTTGAAGCTGCAAAGCCAGCCAAATCACCAACCACACCGCCACCCAAGGCAACAATACCATCACTGCGAGTCATCCCTACTTTAGCGAGAAATTCATAAACTTTATTGACCGTTGTTAAATTTTTACTAGCTTCTCCTTCCAGAAAATCAAATACAAACACTTCAAAGCCAGCAACTTCTAAGCTGTGTTTAACCGTTTCAGCATACAGACTTGCCACATGATTATCTGTGATAACAACGACCTTTTGAGCTGACCATAAACTTGCCAGCCATTCTCCAGCTTTGGCTAAAGTACCTTTTTCAATGACAATATCGTAAGGATGATTGGGGATATTCACATTTAATTTCATAGGCAACTCCTTATTTGTACTTCTTTTCCAATGTCTGCCAAATTTTTTTAGTCGGCATTTCTTTTCCTGTCCATAATTTGAATGCTTCTGCCGCCTGATACAACAACATTCCCAAGCCATTCACTACTTCAACGTCTTGTCCTTTTGCCCATTTTAAAAATGGGGTCTCAAACGGCTGGTAAATCACATCTGCCACAAGAAGTGAATGTGGTAAACGAATACTGCTTGGTATTGGTAAAGCCTTACCGTCCATGCCTAAACTAGTCCCATTGACCAATAAAGCGGAAACATTAATTTTTTCTTGTAGTAATTCTTGATTTTCTAAAGGTAATACCCAAATCTTCGCTGCAGTCTTCTGCTGAATTTCCTTCATTTTCTGTGAAACGCGTTCAAAAGAGGACTGGCGCGTAAACACAAAAATCTCCTCAGCACCATCCAAAACAGCCTGTATAATAATTGCTGTTGCAGCTCCGCCAGCTCCAAGCATGACCATTTTTTTACCCGTGATGACAAAAGAAGGCAAGCTCATAAAAAATCCCTTGCCATCTGTGTTATAACCAATCAATTTTCCATGTTGATTCACAACAGTATTCACTGCTCCAATCATCTGCGCAGCAGGTGTCACTTCATCTAAAAAAGGAATCACAGCCTGTTTATAAGGCATGGACAAATTGATTCCAAACATATTATAGCGGCGAATGTTTTCAACAGTTGCTTTCAAGTCATCCTGTGAGATTTCCCAAGCCACATAAACACCATTAACACCCGTTTGCTCAAATGCTAAATTATGGATAAAAGGAGAAATACTGTGCTTGATTGGATTGGCGACAACTGCCGCTAAACGAGTATAGCCGTCAATTTTCATTCAAAATCTCCTGAATTTGTTTCATACTAGCAAGAGAAATTTGACCTGGTGCACTGGATTCATCCAAGCTTGCAAACGACCAGCTTGAGCCTGTCAAATCTGCTGTTATCCGCGAAATCTTTCCAATTTGTCCCATGGAAATCGTTACAAAATCTTGATTTGGATTTAAAGTTTTAAAACCACGCGTATAGTTCATCAAGTCTAGTACATCTTGCTCGCTGCGCGCCATAACAGAAATTTTCACCACTTTTGGTGTCAAACTGGTCAATTCAGATAAAATTTCCATCATGTTTTCAGGCGTTTCTTCAAAATTATGATAGCTCAAAACAAGATTTGGAAAATCCAACATTTCCTCAAATCTATTTTTGTGAGAAAAATATTCAAAATCAATATAATCCGGCTGATAAATCGTTGAAATTTCCTTGATGGTAGAAATATATTCATCATCCGTCAATTCAATATTTCCACCTTCGTCAATTGTTCTCAAAGTGAAAATCAATTCACGACCAGCAAATTTTTCAAAAATAGCAGGTGCAACAGTCAAAACCTCATCTTTTGCTAAAAAATCAGCACGCCATTCAATAATGTCCGCGTCATCATAACGCGAGCTATCAATATTCTGCGCTTCCTCTAAATTTTTCGGCATCACTGATACGACTAATTTCATTTGTCCACCTTAATGGTAAATACCTTGAGGTAATTACTTCTTTCATCTTTTTTATTATAAGTAAAATCTGCTGGCAAACCGTATTCTTTCAAATAACGGTGCTTGCTTCCTGCAAAACCTTTTTCAATTTCTTTTTTAAACTTAGTACGTGAAACATTCGCAGCATTTGTACTAGCAATGATAATCCCTTGGGGATTTAAAATTTCCAAAGACTGAGCAATCAACTTATGATAATCCTTCGCCACAGAAAAAGTTTGTTTTTTATTTCTTGCAAAACTCGGCGGATCTAACACAATTACATCATAAGTCAAACCATGTCGTTTTGCATATTTGAAATAGTCAAACACATCCATTACAAAGAATGTATGGTTGCTTAAGTCAAGATTATTCTCTCTAAAATGTGCTTCCGACAATTCACGACTGCGTTTTGCCAAATCAACAGAGGTCGTCTGGCTGGCTCCTCCCATGGCTGCCGCAACTGAAAAAGCTGCCGTGTAGGAAAACATATTTAACAGCGACTTGCCAGCTGCTAGACCGTCTACCAAGCTACCACGCACCTCATGCTGATCGAGGAAAATTCCCGTCATCAATCCATCGTTTAAAAACACTTGATAGCGAACACCATTTTCTAAAATCGTGAAAAATGCTGGTGCTTCTTGCCCATACAAATGAGCAGATTCAACATTCAAACCCTTGAAACGAATTTTCTCATACGCTCCTGTAACTTCTGGAAAAACCTGCTGAAACGCTTGAACAATGGTATCTTTAATTTCGTAAACAAAGAAATTATACCAAGAAAAGACAGCATATTCTTGATACAAATCTATTGTCAACCCACCAAATCCATCTCCTTCTTGATTAAAAAGGCGGTAAGCTGTTGTCTCTTTTGATTGTTGATAAACTTGTCGCTTTTCTTTCGCATGTTGGAATAACTGACAGAAAAACGAGACATCTAAAGTTACTTTCTTCTGTGAGATAAACCAGCCGATACCCTTGTTTTGCTCTGATAAGTATGCGATACCTACAAAATTTCCTTTTGCATTTACCAATTCTACAACTTGATGATGAAAAGAAAGTGAGGGAAAATCTTGTTTTTCTAAAACAAATCGTCCTTTTTTTATGTTTTCTTCAGTGTAAGAAGGAATCGTAAGCTGTTTCATAAGCTCTATTATATCAAATGTTATGAATTTTCTCAAAAAAATGTACTACTTATTACAAAATGATTGCAAAAAATGTGTTCATATGTAAAAATTCTATTTATTCTCAATCGATAAAAATCCTTTCTCTGTTTTTTATCTAGCAAAAGAAAATGCAACATTTTAAATTACCAACTTAAATCAAAAATATGTTATACTTAGTAGTGAAAATTTTAGGAAATAAGACAAGGAAGTATATATTTGTGAAAACTATGACTAGGAAGATACTCAACTTCATGAGTACAAGACTAGGTTTTGTCTTGACCTTACTGACTCTTTATTGGCTGAAAACCATGTGGGCCTATTCTGTTGATTTTAATCTGGATATTCAAGGCGCTTATCAAGTCTTTCTCTCTATCATCAATCCTCTTCCATTAGGATTATTACTGATTGGGCTAGCACTTTATATTAAGAGAACCAAGGTTTTTTACATTCTCGCAGTTACGCTTTACATTTTATTATTTGTTTGGCTCATTTCAAATTCAATCTATTATCGCGAGTTTAGTGATTTTGTCACTGTTAATACCATGCTCGCTTCAAGTAGTGTTTCTGCTGGTCTAGGAGAAGCTGCTCTTGAGTTATTTAGACCTGGAGATTTGATTTACATCATTGATTTTCCAATCTTAGGTTTTCTTTTCTATAAGAAATGGATTCGTTTGGATGATCGGTCGTTCAACAAGCGAGCTAGCTTTGCTATTACTGCTCTATCTAGTATGCTCTTTTCAGCCAACCTCTTTTTAGCGGAAGTTGACCGCCCAGAGTTATTGACACGCGGCTTCTCTAATTATTATGTTGTCCGCGCCCTAGGGTTGCCAGCATTTCTTGGCTATAGTGCTAATCAGACTTATAGCGCCAACAAAGAACGCTCTAAAGCAAGTGCTGAAGATTTGAAACCAGTTGAAGAATACGTCAAGTCACACTATGCCGAGCCAAATAAAGAGTATTACGGAATTGCTAAAGGTAGAAATGTCATCTATCTTCATTTAGAAAGTTTCCAACAATTCCTGATTGATTATAAATTAAAGTCTGAGGGCAAAGAATACGAAGTAACTCCATTCCTCAATTCTCTTTATCATTCAAACTCAACGTTTGCTTTTTCTAATATCTTTAATCAAGTAAAAGCTGGAAAAACATCTGATGCAGAAACGATGTTAGAAACTGGTTTGTTCGGTCTCAATCAGGGCTCCTTTATGGTAAACTATGGTGGAACAAACACGCAGCAAGCTGCTCCGTACATTCTCTCAAAAAATGGTTATAATTCTAGTGCCGTTTTCCACGGAAATGCTGGTAGTTTCTGGAATCGAAATACCACCTACAAACAATGGGGATATAACTATTTCTTCGATTCTTCTTACTTTTCTAAGCAAGACAAAACGAATTCATTCCAATATGGTCTGAATGATAAGATTATGTTCAAAGATTCTATTAAATATCTTGAACATTTACAACAACCATTTTATGCAAAATACATCACCGTTTCTAATCACTATCCTTATACAACTAGCTTGATTGGAGACGAGATTGGTTTTCCACTTGCTTCAACCAAGGATGAAACAATCAATGGTTATTTTGCAACGGCCAATTATCTAGATTCTGCCGTTAAATCATTCTTTGACTACTTAAAAGCGTCTGGTCTTTATGAGAATTCAATCATCGTTCTTTATGGTGACCACTACGGTATCTCTAATTCACGGAATCCTTCGCTGGCGCCATTACTAGGCAAAAATTCTGAAACTTGGTCTAGCTATGACAATGCTATGCTGCAAAGAGTTCCTTATATGGTTGTTATTCCTGGCATGACAAAAGGAAAAGTCGTTAATACCTATGGCGGACAAGTTGACCTCTTGCCTACTTTAGAACATTTGCTCGGTATTGATTCTAAACAATACCTACAAGTCGGACAAGATTTACTCTCTCTAAAACATCAACAAACCGTTGCCTTTCGTTCATCAAACTATTTTGTAACTCCTAAGTATACTAGCTACAGTGGACGTACTTACTACACAGAAACAGGAGAAGAAATTACCAATCCAGATGAAACAACTAAGGCAGAATTGGAAAAAATCCGCAACACAACCAATGAGCAGTTGAAAATGAGTGACCTGATTCAAACCGGAGACTTACTTCGCTTCTATACTGGAAATGATTTAGGGAAAGTGAATCCTAAGGACTATTCTTACACTAATTCACTTAAATCATTATTATCTATTGAAAAGAAAAAAGGTGATGAATCTACAAGTCTTTATAGCAAACGAGGTGGTAATTCAACTGTTGATCTGTTTAATTCCCCAAGCTATCGTGCTCTTCACCCTGAACAATTTGAATCAACAAGTAACGGTTCTTCCTCATCAACAGAAGAATCCAGCTCTTCTTCTAAATAACCAAAAATCCCATACAAGTAAAATGAACTGTATGGGATTTTATAATGAAACAAAACACTTAATTTATCAATATTTTGATGACTTGATTAACCCGATCAAAGTAAAATTGCTCCTCGTCATAAGTAATGCCTGTTGCTTTTGCCAACAAAATCAATATTTCCATAAAAAATTGAGAAGAAAAACCTGTAGTGGAATGCAATTCTTCTTCATCAAAATGTTTAATCAAATGCGCTAATGGGTTCCGAACGGATTTCTCCAACTTTCGTAGTTCTTTGACCATGATTTTAACTTGCTCTGGTAAATCCAACAGTAAAATCAAGCTAGCCAGACTAGAAGAATGAACTGGACTTTCAGCATGGAAAGTACTCAAAATAGGATGATCTGTATTTTTCATCTTTTCAAAATTCCAACGATCGTAACTCGCTTCTCTAGAATTATGAATATAGGATTCAATATCAGGAATTTCTTGCTTAATCAAACGCATAAAAATCCGATAAATCGCCGGACTAACGGCACGAATAAAGTCAATCACTTGTTCGTTTTTGAGCTTTGCTTCTAAGTCATATAGGTAATTCGCTAATTGCTCATCTTCCTCAGAATCATGACAAAAAAGTTGAAAATCATTTCTAATTTTCAACTGATATTCCATAGCAGGGCGAATATTCAACTCTCTCCGCTCTGCCATGATATACAAAAGTTCAACTAAGTTTGAGTCTGCACCATTCAGCCTTTGAGCTAATTTATAAGCATGAGCATAATCATAGCGAGAAATAGCGTAGGTTATCTCTTCTTTCACGTCTAAATTTTTAATCATGATTCTGAAATAAGCGTTTCTAAACCAACTTTCATCATATCTGTGAAAGTCGTTTGACGTTCTTCTGCCGTTGTATCTTCGTCTGGATGAACCAAGCTATCTGAAATAGTCATAATGCCAAGTGCTTCGACATTATATTGAGCAGCTAAATAGTAAAGAGCTGCCGCTTCCATTTCCACAGCCAAAACTCCCATTTTACCAAGTTCAATATTTTTTTCACCGTAGTTTGAGTAGAAAACATCTGATGATAAGACACTTCCAACGTGCGTTGTCATACCAAAATCCTTGGCAAGGTGATAAGCCTTATCTAAAAGACAAAAACTTGCAATTTGCGGAAAGTCATATTGAGGCCAATCATTACGAATGATATTTGAATTTGTCGCTGCTGCTTGCGCTAATACCAATTCACGTACATGAACGTCTTTATTCAACGAACCAGCCGTTCCTACACGAATTAAACGTTTCACGCCATAGTTAACAATCAACTCATGAGCATAGATAGAAATAGACGGAATTCCCATTCCAGTTCCCATAACACTAACACGATGCCCCTTATAAGTCCCTGTATAACCAAACATGTTGCGAACTTCATTAAAACATACAGCATCTTCTAAAAAGTTTTCGGCAATAAATTTGGCACGGAGTGGGTCTCCAGGTAGTAAAATTTTATCGGCAATTTCGCCTTGTTTTGCTGCAATATGGATTGACATAAGTAAGATACCAAGCCCGTCAAAAATCAAAAATCCAAACTGAAAAGTACAAGCGCTAAAAAACTTTTCTTAGGAGCTTATTCATCTCAGAAAGGATTGCGTACGGGTTTTATTCCTTTCGTTTCTAGTTGAGTTCAGAAAGAGATGTGATTGTAAGTTCAATCTTCGACTCTTTTTACATTTATGTTTTTTATAGTTCTGCAAGGATTGCTTTTACAAGTCCTTTAAAGTTTTCCTTGATACGTTCTGTCACTCCTACGACTTCTTCATGGTTTAGCTCGCTTTGAAAACCAGCTGCAAAGTTTGTAATAGCAGAAATTCCCAATACTTTCAAGCCTGAGTGGGCTGCCACAATTACTTCTGGAACAGTTGACATACCGACAGCGCTAGCTCCTAAGGTTTGGAAAGCGCGGATTTCAGCTGGTGTTTCATACGTTGGTCCCGTCACACCCAGATAAACTCCTTCTTTCAATTCAATGCCTAATTTTTCTGCTACGCTGTGGGCTTTTTCACGGTAAGCTTTTGTATAAGCATCAGACATATCTGGGAAGCGTGGTCCAAATTCGTCCAAATTCGCTCCAATCAAAGGATTTTGCCCCGTCAGATTGATATGGTCTGAAATAGCCATTAACGTCCCTGGACCATATCCAATCCCTCCAGCGGCATTGGTAACAATGACACCTTCACAACCTAGCGCTTTCATTACACGGACAGGGAAAGTCACTACTTCCATTGGATTTCCTTCGTAAAAATGAAAACGTCCTTGCAAAGCCAGTACTTTCCGACCTGCTAAATCGCCATAAACCAATTTACCAGCATGCCCCACCACTGTTGAGCGACCCCAATTTGGAATGCCTGCATAGTCAATGCTGACAGCATTTTCAATCTCACCAGCTAATTCTCCCAAACCAGAACCGAGAATCAAACCAAATTCTGGTGCGGTCATTCCTTTATCTTTTAAAAACTGTGCTGTTTCGTTAATTTTATCCATTAAATTCATATCTTTATCCTTTTATATCTTTTTTAATTTTCACTCGAAAAATGTTGAATGACACAATTACGCTCCACTCTCAAGACCATATTCTAATCTTTCTTATTCTTTTTGAACATCAGCATTTAGTGCAACACTAATTCGGACTGAATCCATGATAATGACATAAATATAATAACATGTGACATAAAATTCTATTCTCCTTTTGATTCGGTTGATTTTAAAATTTGTACACCATTTCCTCCAGCAACAATGACCATATCCACCATTTGATTAAAGAGTCCATGTTCTACCACACCGACTACATGATCTAGCTCTTGCCCAAATTCGACTGGATTTTCAATCACTCCTAAGTCAAGATCGATAATGAAATTCTGCATATCAGTGATATAGCGCTGCCCATTTTTTTCACGAAATGACGGTTTATAGCCTGCATGTTCAAAACGACGGAAAAGCTGTTCTGCTCCGTATTGTACGACTTCTACTGGTAATTTGAAAGCACCTAGTTTACCAACCATTTTACTTTCATCAACTACCCAAATGTAGGTTTTGGTGGGAGTTGCGACAACTTTTTCCATAAGCAGAGCGCCGCCACCGCCTTTGATACCATTGAAGTTAGTATCCACCTCATCAGCTCCGTCAACGGTCACATCTACTTCATCTACTTCATCAATTGATTTCAAAGGAATACCTAAACACCGAGCTTGTTCACTCGTTGTGCTTGAAGTTGTAACTGCTGTTATTTTCAGTCCTTCTTCCTTGATACGCCGTCCAACTTCTTCCACAAAATAATAGGCAGTCGAACCCGTTCCTAAACCAACTACCATACCGTCTTTCACATATTCTGCAGCTTTGATTCCTGCCATTTTTTTGAGGTTTTCCATTTTTGCTCCTTTATTCAATCTGCTTCTAGTATACCATGATTTGCCAACTTTAGCACCCAAAAAATGAAACCACTTTCTTTTTAAATAATCCCTTTTTTACAAACATTCTAAAATCCGAATATTCTATTTTTCTTGATTATAAAACACCAAAAATTCCAGATTTTCTTTGCTATAATTTGATATATCAAATGAATAAACGAATGATATTTGAAGCTTTCTTAAAATTTATTTTATTGTATTAAAAAGAGATGATGAATTTATTTGAACAAAAACAGCATGTAAAAATCTTGCGACGAACCTTGTTTTGCGTTACAATGAATATAGATTGCATAAACACATTATAAGGATTAAATTGATGATAACCAAAGAATTTGATACGATTGCTGCCATTTCCACCCCTCTTGGTGAAGGAGCTATCGGCATTGTTAGACTGAGCGGGACGGACAGCTTTGCCATTGCTCAAAAAATCTTTAAAGGAAAAGATTTGAGTACCGTTGCCAGTCACACACTAAATTATGGGCATATTATTGACCCAGAAAAAAACGAAATTTTAGATGAAGTTATGGTTGGAGTTATGCGTTCTCCTAAAACCTTCACGCGCGAAGACGTGATTGAGATTAACACTCACGGAGGAATTGCTGTGACCAACGAAATCCTCCAATTAGCTATTCGAGAAGGTGCTAGAATGGCGGAACCTGGTGAATTTACTAAGCGCGCCTTTCTCAATGGACGCGTGGATTTGACGCAAGCAGAGGCTATTATGGACATTATTCGAGCAAAAACGGACAAAGCCATGAATATCGCCGTCAAGCAACTGGACGGTTCTCTGTCCGACCTCATCAATAATACACGTCAGGAAATTCTTAACACACTAGCTCAAGTCGAGGTCAATATTGACTATCCAGAATACGACGATGTTGAGGAAATGACTACCAAACTGTTGCGTGAAAAAACAGCTGAATTTGAAAAACTGCTGACTCAACTTTTAAAAACAGCTCGCCGCGGTAAGATTCTGCGCGAAGGAATTTCTACTGCTATTATTGGTCGCCCAAATGTTGGCAAATCTAGTCTCCTTAACAACTTGCTCCGTGAAGATAAGGCTATTGTAACGGACATTGCTGGAACCACTCGCGATGTCATTGAAGAATATGTCAACATCAACGGAGTGCCACTCAAGTTGATTGATACTGCGGGTATTCGTGATACAGATGATATTGTCGAACAAATCGGAGTAGAGCGTTCCAAAAAAGCGCTCCAAGACGCTGACCTTGTACTTCTTGTGTTAAATGCTAGTGAGCCATTGACAGAACAAGATCGCAAACTGTTAGAAATCAGTCAAGACACCAATCGTATCTTGCTGCTCAATAAAACTGACTTAGAGGAGAAGATCGAAGTTGACCAGCTTCCCGATGATTTTATCAAGATTTCTGTTCTTCAAAATCAAAATATTGATAAAATCGAAGAACGAATCAACCAACTTTTCTTTGAAAATGCAGGCATTGTAGAACAAGACGCTACTTATCTCTCTAACGCTCGCCATATTTCTCTGATTGAAAAAGCTGTCGAAAGTCTCCAAGCTGTCAATGAGGGACTGGATTTAGGAATGCCTGTTGACTTAGTCCAAGTGGATCTCACCCGAACATGGGAAATCCTTGGTGAAATCACAGGTGATGCCGCTCCTGATGAACTCATTAGCCAACTTTTCAGCCAATTTTGTTTGGGAAAATAATAGTAAACAAATTCGAACAAAAACAAGTAAGCTCTATGATTTCTATAGGAATAACCTTAGAAATCATAGAGCTTCTTACTTTTCATCAAAAAGAGAATAAGACAGAACTAAACATTTAAAATTTTTAGTTCGTAGTTTCAACCTTTCATTACTAAACCGATAAAATGGCAGAAACTTCGTTCTCACAGAGCAGACACAACATTACGATCTAATTGTCATGAACGGAGAACCTTCTGTATTATCAGTTGGATCCAAACTCCGTACTCTAAATAAATAATCTACTGAATAATAGCCATTATTATTAGCATTATACGGATCCATTACGTAAGTCATTCCGTTGTTATAGCCCCTCATGACTAGCTCATGCGTAACAGGATAATTTGCAAATATACTGGTTCCTACTGCACCAAGCACATGGTATCCCATAGCAAGTGCTTCTCGCACAGCTGCAGTTGAACCTAAAACATCCGTTTTCAAGCCCCAATGTCGAGCTGCTAAGACAATACCCCGACTCGTTGTGCCGTAGCTTCTCTTATTAAATTCGTTCGTAGAATGATAGAGATAATCTGCCACAGTTGTTGGTAAAACAGTCTGTCCTGTAATACCAGAAATTGCCATAGCAACTGTTGTTGGAACGCAACCCGTTGCAGCAAATGTGTAGCCACCATAAGTTCGTCCTGCCCAACGACCATCACGTTGAGAAAAATATGGTGTCGAATAAGACGTTTTAGAAACTTGTACTGTTGTGCCCGCCACTCCAACCAGCTTACCATTGTTTTGAATGTAATACAAATGAATATTGTATTCGCCGGTTGAGTTCTTATGGTCACTCGCTTTGACAGTTATCTTATAGGTACCGTCAGCTCGTTTCGCAGCAGTGTACCAAATGATGTCATCTTGACCATTTACACTAGACCACGTTGGCAGCTTCACTTCACGAACACCATAAGGACCGGAAACATTAGACACCACCACATCAAACGTTCCTGTTTTAGGATTATTATTTTGAATCGTGATTTTTCCAGTTGGTTTAAGGTTTTCTGCAGAAATTGTCACATCGGTTGATGTACCGCCTACTCCAATCAATGTTCCATTGTTTTGAACATAGTACAAATGAATATAGTACAAACCAGTTGAATTCTTATGATCACTTGCTTTAATGAACGCCTTATAAGTTCCATTGGTCTGTCTAGTGGCAGTGTACCAAATAATATCGTCCTGACCATTGACATTAGACCAAGTCGGTAATTTCACTTCACGAACACCATCTGGGTTAGAAACATTGGAGACAATTACTTCAAAAGTTCCTTTATTCGCATCTTTATTTTGAATCGTTAATGTACCTTTTGGACGTGCAATTGAAACTTCTGTCGTTGTACCACCTACTCCAACGAGTTTACCATTGTTTTGGATATAATACAGATGAATGTGGTATAAACCTGTACTTCTTTTATGGTCACTCGCTTTGACAGTTGTTTTGTAAGTTCCATTGGCTTGTCTAGTGGCAGTATACCAAATAATATCATCCTGACCATTGACATTAGACCAAGTCGGTAA
>NZ_KV837633.1:61801-185746 GCF_001838575.1 Streptococcus sp. HMSC034B03 | reverse complement strand
AACACCTGAGACAATCACATCAAAGGTTCCTGTGTTAGGATTATTATTCGCAATTGTAATATTGCCTTTTGCTCTTGCTAAAGATACAATTACTTGCGTTCCTGCTACTCCAACGATTTTGCCATTGTCTTGGATATAATACAGATGAACATTATATAGACCTGTTGAATATTTGTGATCACTTACCTTGACAGTTGTCTTATACGTTCCATCAGCTTGTTTTTTAGCGGTATACCAGATAATATCATCTTGACCATCTACATTAGACCAGGTCGGTAATTTCACTTCACGAACACCGTAAGGGCTAGAAACACCTGAGACAATCACATCAAAGGTTCCTGCGTCTGGATTGTTATTTGTGATAGTCAAAGTACCTTTAGGATGCGCAATCGAAACTGTTGTCGTTGTCCCTGTTACTCCTACCAACTGATTATTTTCTTGGATATAATATACATGAATATTATACTCTCCAGTTGATTTTTTATGATCAGTCGCTTTAACTGTTACTTTGTAAGTTCCATTGGCTTGTTTCTTAGCAGTATACCAGATAATATCATCTTGACCACCGATGCTGGACCAAGTTGGAACTTTCACTTCACGAACGCCATAAGGACTAGAAACATTGGAAATAAGGACATCAAAAGTTCCTGTGTCAGGATTATTATTAGCAATAGTCACTTTTCCTTGAGGTCGTCCAAATGAAAGCTCGGTAGTTGTTCCACCTACGCCAACCAATTTCCCATTATTTTGAATGTAATAAAGGTGAATGTGATAGAGTCCTGTAGAAAATTTGTGATCTACTGCCCTTACTGTTACTTTATAGGTTCCATCAGCCTGTTTAGCAGCTGTATACCAAATAATGTCATCTTGACCATTGACATTAGACCAGGTCGGTACTTTCACTTCACGAACGCCATAAGGAGCAGAAACGTCCGACACAATCACATCAAAGGTTCCTGTGTTAGGATTCTTGTTTTGAACTGTGATTTTTCCTTTTATTGGCTGATTTGCAGCACGATTGCTTGGAGTTGCCTTATTCGTAAAACGTCCAGTATAATCCACACTTTGGTCAAAAACATGACGACCAAGTAGTAGTTCAGCTTGCGAAGTAAACTGCCAAGCACCTGCTTCACTATTATATTTCAGTGTTTTCGCATCATCTGCACTTAATTTTGAAGTTGGATATTGCGCTACCCAGAAATTCTCCAAGCCAAATTGCTCTGTTTGGATTGGTCCTTTCGTTCTGAGATTATTTCGATCAAGCCAACTTGCACTTGTATAGTACATCAAATTTGAAAAGCCCATACGCCGCATTTCATCTGCCCAAGCTTGAGTAGTTGCATTGATATTCGGACGCATATCAGAATCTTCAATATCATTTACCATAACAGTTGAGGAAGGAAGGTTCAATCGCCTTGCTTCCTCTGCAAAATAGCGCGCTTCTGCTCTTGCTTCTGCTTCATTAGTATAATGAGAAAAAGCATAAGCCGACACTTGCATACCTGCCGCTTGTGCATTCTGTGTTTGAGAAACCGCATAAGGATTTTTATAACTCGTTCCTTCTGTTAATTTGACAACAACCCCATTTACCCCTTTTTCAGCTAAATGTTGATAATCCTCTTTGCTGATATGTCCATTATGACTACTGACATCCACAAAAGTTGATTTTTTCACTTGTGCATCAGGATTACTTCTAGCTGTTGCTTGATTATTCTGTGCAGCAAAAAAAGTTGACTTGTTGTCTTTTTTAGTCTCAGTTGTAGTTGTCGAATTTTCTTTTACAACATTTTGTTCTTCTGAAACTTTAGCTTCAGTTGAAGCGGTTGATGAAGCAGTTGCTTCGTTTTTAGATGAAGAAGATGAAGTTGTTTGATTTATTGGAGCAGTTTGAATTACTTCTTTTGTTTGGAGTTCAACTGAAGAATGAGTTTCTTGTTTATTGACTTCTACTGTCGGCTCTAGCGTAGAAGTTTTTACAGGTTCATCAGCAAAAATTTGCTGTGAACTAGCTGCAATTAAAATAGCTGTGCTTGCTAAATAAAATAAACTTTTCTTTTTCATTTTATTTCTCCATTTTAAAATAAGCCTGCCATAAAATATGGCAAGCTAACTATTTCTTTTAAGAAATTATTTTACAAAGTCCAACAATGCAAGGAAACTTTCTGCTTCAAGTGATGCTCCACCAACAAGGGCACCGTCAACATCTGGACATGCCATGTATTCAGCTACATTGTTCGGTTTTACTGAGCCGCCGTATTGTACACGTACTTTGTCAGCCACTTCTTGACCAAAGTCAGCTGCTACAACATCACGAACTGCTTTACACATTTTTTGAGCATCGTCTTGAGTAGCCGATTTACCAGTACCAATAGCCCAGATTGGTTCATATGCGATAACAAGTGAAGAAACTTGTTCTTCTGTCAATCCTTTAAGGGCTGCAGATACTTGAGCACCTACAAATTCCACTGCTTTACCAGCTTCGTAAGTTTCAAGAGATTCACCACAGCAGATGATTGGAAGAAGACCGTTGCGGAAGATAGCATGAGCTTTCTTGTTGATATCTTCGTCTGTTTCATGGAAATAGTCACGACGTTCAGAGTGACCAATTACAACATAATCAAGACCCATTTCAGAAAGAACTTTGGGACTATTTTCACCAGTAAATGCACCAGCGTCTTCAAAATAAGTATTTTGTGCAGCAACTTTAAGATTTGAACCTTTTGCTGCAGCAAGAACTGTCGTCAAATCAAGCGCAGGAGCTGCGATACCTGCTTCAACAAGATTAGATGAAGGAAGTTTACTTGCAACTGCTTCTACAAAAGCTTTAGCTTCTTCTGGATTTTTGTTCATTTTCCAGTTACCAGCAATAAATGGTTTACGTGACATTTCACATACCTCTTCTTTTTTTATTTACATCTATTATTTTACCATAATTTAATAGAGAAATAAAGACTGAGTCGAATGAAATCATAAAAAAGAAAGCCCCGCAACAGCGGAGCTCATTTGTCTGACTTTAATTGTTCATCTGGGAACTTAATTGAATTAAGCTTCGATTTCTGTAACCATACCTGAACCTACAGTACGTCCACCTTCACGGATAGAGAATGTAGTTCCTTGTTCTACGGCAATTGGGTGGATCAATTCAACGTCGATTGTTACGTTATCACCAGGCATTACCATTTCAGTACCTGCAGGAAGTTCGATTGAACCTGTAACGTCTGTAGTACGGAAGTAGAATTGAGGACGGTAGTTGTTGAAGAATGGAGTATGACGTCCACCTTCTTCTTTAGTAAGGATGTAAACTTCACCTTTGAATTTAGTGTGTGGATGAATTGAACCTGGTTTAGCAAGAACTTGTCCACGTTCGATTTCGTCACGTTGGATACCACGAAGAAGAACCCCTACGTTATCTCCAGCAAGACCTTCGTCCAATTGTTTACGGAACATTTCAACACCAGTAACAACTGCTTTTTGGATTTCGTCACGGATACCAACGATTTCAACTTCGTCGTTGACTTTAACAGTACCACGGTCGATACGTCCTGAAGCAACAGTACCACGTCCAGTAATTGAGAATACATCTTCGACTGGAAGAAGCAATGGTTTGTCAGTGTCACGTTCTGGTTCTGGAATGTATTCATCAACAGTATCCATCAATTCCATGATGATGTCTTCATATTTTTCATCACCTTCAAGAGCTTTAAGAGCTGAACCTTGGATAACTGGGATTTCATCACCTGGGAAATCGTATTCTGAAAGAAGGTCACGGATTTCCATTTCAACCAACTCAAGCAATTCTTCATCGTCAACCAAGTCAACTTTATTCATGAAGACGATAAGGTATTTAACACCTACTTGGCGTGAAAGAAGAATGTGTTCACGAGTTTGAGGCATTGGTCCGTCAGTTGAAGCTACTACAAGGATAGCTCCATCCATTTGAGCAGCACCAGTGATCATGTTTTTAACGTAGTCTGCGTGTCCTGGAGCGTCGATGTGAGCATAGTGACGTTTAGCAGTTTCGTATTCAACGTGTGCAGTGTTGATAGTGATTCCGCGTTCGCGTTCTTCTGGAGCAGCATCAATAGATGAGTAATCTTTTGGTTGGTTAACTGAACTTGGAAGACGACGTGCAAGTACAGTCGTGATAGCTGCAGTTAGGGTAGTTTTACCATGGTCAACGTGTCCAATTGTACCGATGTTAACGTGTGGTTTACTACGATCGTATTTTTCTTTTGCCATTTGAGTAAAAGCCTCCAATAAAATATATTTTATAGATAGACAGTAGGCAATACAGTCTAACTTTCCTTACTATTTTATCAAATTTTCTTCAAATTGCAAGCATTTTACGCCTTTTTTATCAATTTATTCTTTGTCCAACTTGTAGTATGGTTGATTTGGTATAGAAGCTCCAATGCTTGATGCATAAATCCACTCCTTACCTTCCAGCTGTGCAAAATTTTCAGCTTTTCCTGTTAGGATAACGCCTGAGAATTCTAATTTTTCTAGGTCTTCTTTCTTAGACAAGTCTAGCTTACCAAATTTTTTCAAGTAGGTTTTAATGTCATCTGACGGAGTTGCATTATTGTAGCTACTTTTTCCAAATCCACTTTTAATATATTTCTTCAGATTAGCCAAGAATCCATCTACATCCTTCATTTCGGAAAGTCTGTCATTCAGTTTCTCTCCTTCTTTGAGATTTTTAATAGCTTCTTCTGCTTCCTTCTTGTGAACATATTCTTTTTGCGTTAGATAATCTGGACTTGTGCCATATAGATTGCTCGGTTGCCACCAACTTGGATCGCTTGTTGAATTTGTACCAATCCAATACCAATTGGTCTTTAGATTCTTAGGTATTATAGCCCGAATTTCTTTTAAACTATATGGTTTATCAAAGGTCAGAGCCACTTCTACCAGTTGATTTTTCATTTCTTTGATATAAGGAAGTTCTTGGGTTGGTTCATGGACAGGTTCTCCTTTCTCTTCTTTAGCTTTTTTATTGTAGAATTGTGGCACTTTTTGATTGTTTTCTATTTGAATAGTTGATCCAGATTCCGTATATCTGCCAGAATTTGCATGAAAAAGAGTTCCTCGATTGATATTAAAAATTCCAAAATCTGTCTTGTATTCACCATAGTCTAGCGGAATCCCATAAATATCTTTAGCTTGTCTACCTTTAATACCACCGTGGAACATATCCCCACCATTAGCAGACCAGGTATACGTTTCAATATTAGGAAAGGCGACGCTTTCAACTAGCTGTACCTCATTGACCACCTTCCAAGCTTGATCACTAATGAGTTTTCCTGTAATCATACGAGCAACAATATATATTCCAAAAAATACTACCACTACTGTTGTTGACCAGAGAATGATTCGCTTTCTATTTCTCTTTTTGTTTTTCTTTGCAACGATTTCAAAAGTTTCCATGATGATATCCTTTCTTTTCCAAAACCTGTCGAAGTTTATTTCGACTGCGCATGAGCTGAACCTTGACCTTGCTTTTAGAATAATGAAGCACTTCTGCTATTTCGCCTGTTGAGAATCCTTGAAAGTAATAAAGATCCAACATGATTTTATCCTGTGTTGGTAACTTTTCTACCTCCTCCATGAGAAAGTCATAATCTGCTCCTTCAACAATCAATTGATTTTCCTTTGTAAAAAAATCTCGTCGCAGGATTTCCATATAATGCTTATCGCGCCGGTATTTGTCAATATAGCGGCGAATGGACACACGATACATCCAAGCTCGCATTTTTTGAGCAGGGATGACAAAATCAGACTCTAGCATTTTGATAAAAACATCCTGAACAACATCTTCTGCTTGCTCTTTTGGAACGCCTGAGCCTTGCAGATAATAGACGATTTCTTTTGCAAAGGTAATCAAGACTTTTTCATAATCATCTAGTTTGATATCCTCATCCCCCTTCCTTCACTAGTATAACGAATTGGAAGCGTTTTGGGTTACAAAGATATAAAAAAATCGGAAATAATCCGATTTTTCATTCTTCATCAGCCTGAGTTTCTCAGTCCTGTCGCAATTCCGTTGATTGTGATGTGAATCAATCGTTCTTCATCCGAGGATAATTCTCCACGGCGTTGACGCTTGATGAGTTCTAGCTGAATATAATTCAAAATGTTAAAGTAACGCATGCGGTAGTCCAAACTGTCTCGCAAGTATGGATTTTCCTCTAACAGGTCATCATAATCTTCAATAGCAAGAATAACATTCTTGGTTAATTGCCACTCATCCAAAATTGTATAATAAATTTCTTGTACTTCTTTATCTTCACACAATTGAGCATATTCAAAGGCGATATTCATATTCGACTTTGATAACACCATGTCTACATTGGACAAAAGCGATTGGAAGAAAGGCCAATTTTTATACATCTTTCTCAAGAAAGCAAGATTTTCTTCTGGATTTTCATCAATAAATTCTTTAAAGCTGGATCCAACACCATACCAACCAGGGAACATCACCCGACTTTGCGACCATGAAAATACCCACGGAATGGCACGCAAGCCACCGATTTCAGTAATTGTTTTACGCGCAGCCGGTCGCGAACCAATATTAAAGCTGGAAATAGCTTTGATCGGACTTGATTCAAAGAAATAATCATAAAAATGCTCATTGCCAAAAACCAAATCACGATAAATTTGGTAGCTTCGTTCCACTACCTGATCCATAATGCGCTCGTAGCGGTTAGATGTGCTGGTATCGCTCTTTTTCTTGGTAATCATACGATTAATCGTTGCCGACACCAGCATTTCTAAATTGTAATAAGCAGCGTCTTTATTTCCGTATTTATTGCCAATGACTTCTCCTTGCTCTGTCAGGCGAATTCGGTCATTGATACTGCGGAGAGGCTGAGAGGTAATAGCTTCATAAGTAGGGCCGCCACCACGACCAACCGTTCCACCACGACCGTGGAAAAAGGTGATTTTTACACCAAATTCATCTCCAATAGCTGTCAGTTGCTGTTGCGCTTTATAGAGAGTCCAGCAGGATGATAAGTAACCACCGTCTTTATTGCTGTCTGAATAGCCCAGCATGATTTCTTGATAGTTGTTATTAGAGGCAATCCATTTCTGAGCGATTGGAAGAGATAAGTATTTCTTCATCGTGCCATAGGAATTATCCAAGTCTTCAATGGTTTCAAAGAGCGGCACAATCTGTACACGCGCAAATTCTTTATCAATGAGACCAACTTCCTTGTGCATAACAGCCAATTCTAAAAGGTCAGACACGCTCGTTGCATGAGAAATAATTGTTTGCTTAATAACCGCATCTCCTAGTTTGTCTTTCAACTCACGCGCCGTTTGAAAAATCTCTAATTCTTTTTGCAAAAGGGCAGATTTTTTAGCATGTGTAGCAGAGAGAATCCGCGGATCATAGAGAAGTTCATTTAGCAGAACGTGACATTTTTCGTCTTCAGAAAGGTCGCTATAATGCTCCACAATTCCTGCGCTCGCTAATAACTCTGCAACGCAGGCTTCATGAACACTGGAATCTTGACGCATATCAATGGAAGCAAGGTAAAAACCGAATACTTCTACTGCTTGAAGCAACTCAGTAAACTCACCAGAAATCATTGCTTCGCCTTTATTTTCAAGAAGAGACTGCTTGATAGCTAGTAAATCATGTTTAAATTCTTCAATTTTGTGGTAATGTGGCTCGGTTTTTATCTGATCAATAAAGTAAGTCTTTGTATTTTTTAGTTTTGTTTGAATATAGTAGAAGGCTCGACGATACAATTCTTTTTCGCGGTAAATAGAATTATCTTCTGACAGATAAGCCATTTCCTGCACCGCTTCACTTACTTTTACGATACCTGTTGACAAAGAAAATTCACGGTACAAATTAGCAACTTTCGTATCGTAATAGTTCATAATCACTTCACATTGTGTCAAAGCGGATTTTTTCAATGTTTCAGCTGTAACATAAGGATTTCCATCTCGGTCACCACCAATCCACATTCCCATCGTAATAGGGGTAGGATTTTTCAGGTCAATCCCGTGCTGTTTGGCTAAGCGCTTGTATTCTTCTGTTAAATTAGTCACCGCCTGCAAGAAAGAGCTATTGTAGTATTCCATCACATTGGTGATTTCATTGGTCACTTTTAATTTCTTCTCACGAATCATATCTGTCCGCATGATAATTTCGATATATCGACGAAGATTATTGTGCCATTTTTGCTCATTGAGCAAGCCCATTCGCACATCGCGGTATTTACGCAACAAGACATGAATATGATTAGTCAAATCCAACATAGTCGTTCGTTGCACTTGAGTTGGGTGAGCTGTTAAAACAGGAACCACATTCAAATGCTCCAAAATTTCAGCAGCGTTTTCCTTTTCAGAAACCAAATCAATCGTTGTGGATAATTTCCCAAGATAATCTTGCCCCACATTATTTTGATAGTTAATCTCAAAAGCTAAATCAACGTCTTCTGAAATATTGATCAAAAGAGGCAAGATAGAAAAATAACGTGAAATATAGGACATTTCCTTGTTCGACAGATTCTGAACAATTTCATTTAATCCTTCGTAATTTCCAACTGCTGCCAATTCTTTTAAAGCGATGATTTTTTCAAAGGTTTCAGGACTTAACATATTTTTTGTAACTTCTTCTAATAAGTCCGTCAAAATCGTAACTTCTTCTTGGATAACTTCTTTATTGTTGTAATTTTCTAATTTTTGAAGTGACATAATCTACACCTTTCAATAAGCTTTTGCTCAATCTAACGTTAGCGAATAATTCTTAAACCGTGATTGGTTTCTTCGATTTCTCTATACAAACTTTCTCGTTTTTCATTGGCATCAATGTTTAAAACAAAAGCAATCGCTACGGATAATACTAACAAACTATTTCCACCTTGTGATAAGAATGGGAAGGTGACACCCGTCGAAGGAATCAAACCGGAAATTCCTCCAATATTGACAAACGTTTGTGTCAGTAACATTCCACCAACACCAAGAGCCATCATAGAATTAAATGGATCTTTCGCTCGAATTCCCACAAGGATAATCCGCAAAATAAGGAAAAACAAGAGGGCTAAAATCAAGCTGGCACCGATAAATCCAAATTCTTCAATAACAATGGAAAAGACAAAGTCTGTCTGTGCTTCTGGTAAATAACCACGTTTTTCGATAGAATTTCCTAATCCTAAGCCAAACCAACCGCCATTGCTCATGGCATAATAGGAATTAGCTAGCTGGTGACCTGCGCCTGATAAATCTTTAAAAGGATTAAAAAAGGCACTAAATCGTTTTGCTACATAGCCAAACACAGGAACCTTAGCAACTTTTTCCACACCAATGAGCCAAATACTGGTTAAAACAACTGTGGAAAGAGTGACCAATATCCCAAGAAGAGTTGAAAACCAGCGATAACCGATCCCACTAACCGTTACCATGATTAAGGTCGTCAGCAAAAGAATGGTCGCATTCCCCAAGTCAGGCAGCGCTGCTACGATTCCAATTAACACAACGACTAGGATTCGCCAGTCGTTCAGTGCGCGTGGAATCAGTTGATTTCGTGTTAAAGCCTGATAGTCATACGTTGCGATTTCATCTTGCTGATGAGAAAACCGCTGTGCTAAAAACCAAATCAGAATAATTTTTAAATACTCAGCCGGCTGGAGACTAATCGGACCAAATCGTAACCAACCATGTGCACCATTGATTCGGGCACCAAGGAAGCGAGATAAAATTAAAAGCAAGATTTCCACAAAAATAACAATGACAATCAGTCGATTGTCTTTTAAGAAATCTAACTTTATTTTGTAAATTAAAGCAATGGCAAGTAAGCTGATTACCCAGAAAATTCCTTGATTTAAAACAGATCTGAGCGAATTTGCTCCTACCTGTACTAAAGTGGCACTTGACGTTGAATAAACAACTATCAATCCCAAAATAGATAAAATCAAATAAGGAATCAAAATGGAATAATTCAGCAGGTGGCGTTTATCAATTTTCATAGTTCACCTAATATTATTAAATTTTCACCGAACATTATACCACTTTTCAGGGTAAAAAAAAAGTATTTGACGAACGGTATTTTTTAAATCCTTGCAGTATCTAGGCTAAACTTTAACTAAAAAAAGAACAATAAGCTGAGTTTATGAATAGGATTTATAAGCATTCTTCACCATTATGTCCAATAAACCGCTTTCTTTAATATTTCAATTTGATGACAAATACTTATTTTCTACTAGTTTATTTTGCTTTTTATCTGACTTTACGTTAAAATGAAATTATATGAGAAAGAGGATTAAACCGCTTGTTGTCTTTGTTTTCTTTGTTAGCTTCATTGCGATTATTTTAGGAGCGAAGCATTATTCAGAAAACAAGGAAACTAAACAGCAAAAGGACGCTATTACACAAACATCAGCTGCTTCTCAGTCAACTGATACTTCAGATTCCGATGAAGCAGACAAAGCCTATAAACCAATCATTGACTTGTCCGGCTGGCAATTGCCAAGTGATATTAACTATGACGTACTAGCAAAAAATGTTTCTGGCGCCATTATACGCGTGCATAGCGGAGCACAAGCAAAAAAAGAAAATGCAGCTACACACTTAAACGGAATTGATAAATCCTATCAACGCCACATAGAAGAATTTCAAAAACGAAATATTCCTGTCGCTGTCTATGCTTATGTGGCTGGTAGCAACAAGAAAGAAATGCAAAAAGCTGCCGAAAGTTTTTATAAAGCCGCTTCAAAATACAAACCTACCTACTACTGGCTAGATGTTGAAGAAAAAACTATGGATGACATGAATGCTGGTGTCGAAGCTTTTCGCGCTAAGTTAGCATCATTGGGTGCTAAGAACATCGGGATTTATGTCGGAACCTATTTCCTTGAAGAACACAGTATCTCAACTAAGAAATTCACAGCTATTTGGATTCCAACTTACGGCTATAATGACGGTTATTACAACACTGCCCCTAAGACAGACTTAAAATACGATTTACATCAATACACATCACAAGGCTCAATTGGTGGTTTTGCACATGATGTCGATCTTAATCAGCTATCTCCTTTAAAAAATCAGACAAAAACATTTAAAAAATTATTTGGTAATGGAAAATAATAACTCTGTAATAGTTTGAATCGAAAACTTTGCAGAGTTTTTCTTTTCTTCTCGTCCAGTTATCACTACTTTCTTGTTTCTAAATATGTTATAATGACTAACAAAGAAAAGTTTAGGGAGTAATGAATGATTTCTTGGTTAATCAGAATTTTTAAGGGAATTGTCATCGCGCTAGGATTTATTCTCCCTGGGGTATCTGGTGGAGTTTTAGCCACTATTTTGGGGATTTACGAGCGGATGATTTATTTTTTAGCGCATATAAAAGAGAATTTTCGTGAAAATGTACTTTATTTTTTACCTGTTGGTATTGGAATGGTTTTAGGGATTGCACTATTTTCCCTGCCAGTTGAATATCTCTTAGAGCATTATAAAATCATTGTTTTATGGGGATTTGCAGGAGCGATTATCGGTACGATTCCAAGCTTGCTAAAGGAATCTATCAGAGAATCTGATCGCGACCGAACTGATGTTATTTGGTTCGTAGCCACTTTTTTCATTTCTGGGATTTGCCTTTATTTCCTCAATAGTTTCGTTGGAACGTTACCTGCAAATTTCTTGACTTTTATTTTAGCTGGTGCCCTTATCGCACTGGGAATTCTCGTTCCAGGTTTAAGTCCTTCAAATTTGCTCTTGATTTTGGGACTGTATTCCCCGATGCTAATCGGTTTTAAATCTTTAGATATTTTGGGAACCTTTTTACCAATCGGAATTGGCGGTCTCCTCGCACTTGTGATTTTTTCAAAATCCATGAATTATGCTTTGGAAAATTATCATTCTCAAGTGTACCATTTTATCATTGGGATTGTCTTATCTAGTACTGTTCTCATCTTGGTACCAAACCCTGGAAATAGCGAAAGTATTCATTATGCTAATACTTCTATCATCACCTTCGTTACTGCTGCGTTCTTCTTTGGATTAGGAACTTGGCTGGGCGCTTGGATGAGCCAATTGGAGGAAAAGTATAAATAATGGCTAAAAAAACAAAAATTAAGAAAACTCTTGTAGAACAAATTTTGACAAAAGCAAAAATCCCTCACAAAGGCCTTCAAATCAATGCTTTAGAAGGACAATTGCCCAAAGGAATAGAGCGCTCACAGATTTACAAAACATTGGCTCTAACAGGCGATAAAACAGGGACAATTATTGGGATTTTGCCCATAACAGAACATCTAGCTGAAAAAAAGCTGGCCAAAATATCTGGTAACAAAAAAGTAAGCATGATTCCGCAAAAAGATTTAGAAAAGACGACTGGCTACATTCACGGAGCAAATAATCCTGTCGGCATTCGTCAAAAACACCACTTTCCTATTTACATTGACAATTCAGCTTTAACAGATGAGACTATTATTGTATCGGCTGGAGAATTAGGACACAGTATTGAAATTAACGCAGAGGATTTAGCTCATTTTGTCGAGGCGACCTTTGCAGATTTAAAAGAGGATTCAAAATAGAAAGGAAACTGTATGAAACTCTACTTCGTTCGACACGGGAAAACTCAATGGAATTTAGAAGGACGCTTTCAAGGAGCCAATGGTGATTCACCGCTGCTTGAGACTTCTATTGAAGAATTGCACTTGCTTGGAAAAAACATGGCTCACATTAAATTTGACAAGATTTTTTCAAGTGATTTACCACGCGCAATGGCAACTGCACAGATTATCAATAGTGAAAATCATTTTTCACAAGTCATTGAGTCACATGCCGAGTTGCGTGAATGGCAACTAGGCTCCCTAGAAGGACAAAAGGTTTCTACGATTACGGCTATCTATCCTCACCAAATGGAAGCTTTCCGTCACAATCTAGCGAAATTTAACAACTCTATTTTTGGTGCGGAATCAGTCTACAATACTACACGACGTACAATAGACTTTATTAAATCACAAAAAGGACAATCTTATGAAAATCTTCTTTTTGTTGGTCATGGAGCGAATTTAACCGCTTCTTTACGTTTGTTATTAGGTTATGACTTTGCTCAACTTCGCCAGCAGGGCGGTCTTACAAATGGAAGTGTCACCATTCTTGAAACACAAGATTTTGAGCATTTTACACTTCTTGATTGGAACAATGTTGACCACTTAGAAGCAATTAAAACTGTGAGCGTATAAAATCACGGTTTTTCTTTATTTATAGATGAATTTCTGCCTTATTTATGATAGAATGAGGAAGGTAAACTTTAGGAGGAAGAATATGACTACTGAACATATTGAAGAATTAAATGACCAGCAACTGATTCGTCGTGAAAAAATGGCTGCTTTAGCAGAACAAGGTATTGATCCATTTGGTAAACGTTTTGAACGTACTGCAGATTCTGCCCAATTAAAAGAAAAATATAGTGATAAAACAAAAGAAGAACTACATGAATTAGCGGAAACTGCTACCATTGCGGGACGACTTATGACCAAGCGCGGGAAAGGCAAAGTCGGTTTTGCTCATATCCAAGACCGTGAAGGTCAAATTCAAATCTATGTTAGAAAAGATACTGTTGGTGAAGAAAATTATCAAATTTTCAAAAAGGCAGATATTGGGGACTTCCTTGGTATTGAAGGTGAGGTTATGCGCACAGATATGGGAGAGCTGTCAATCAAAGCAACTCACATCACACACCTCTCTAAAGCACTTCGTCCATTACCAGAAAAATTCCATGGACTAACAGACGTTGAAACGATTTATCGTAAGCGTTATTTGGATTTAATTTCCAATCGGGAAAGCTTTGAACGCTTCGTAACTCGCAGTCGTATCGTTTCAGAAATTCGCCGTTATCTTGATAACCAAGGCTTCCTTGAAGTTGAAACACCCGTTTTACATAATGAAGCTGGTGGTGCTGCTGCTCGTCCATTTATTACTCATCACAATGCACAAAATATTGATATGGTACTTCGTATCGCAACTGAATTGCACTTAAAACGTCTGATTGTTGGTGGTATGGAACGTGTTTATGAAATGGGACGCATTTTCCGTAACGAAGGAATGGATGCCACTCACAATCCTGAATTTACTACAATTGAAGCTTATCAGGCTTATGCGGATTTTGAGGATATCATGGACTTGACAGAAGGGATTATCCAAAGTGCAGCTAAAGCCGTTACAGATGCTGAAAGCGTCCCTTATCAAGGTACTGAAATCTTTATCGGTCGCAAATTTGCACGCAAGCATATGCTAGAAGCCATTAAAGAGCAGACGGGCATTGATTTCTGGAAAGAAATGACTCTCGAAGAAGCCACTGCACTAGCTAAGGAACATCATGTAACGGTTGAAAAGCATTTTACAGTCGGTCATATTATCAATGCTTTCTTTGAAGATTTTGTTGAGGATACCTTGATTCAACCTACATTTATTTATGGGCATCCAGTTGAAGTCTCGCCTCTTGCTAAGAAAAATACAGATGACCCACGCTTTACCGACCGCTTTGAACTCTTTATCGTTGGGCGCGAATTTGCCAATGCCTTTACCGAGTTGAACGATCCAATTGACCAATTATCGCGTTTTGAAGCGCAAGCCAAAGCTAAGGAACTCGGAGATGATGAAGCGACTGGTATCGACTACGACTATGTAGAAGCTCTTGAATACGGTATGCCACCAACTGGCGGCCTCGGAATTGGAATTGACCGCTTAATTATGCTGTTGACAGATGTCACTTCTATTCGTGACGTATTGCTCTTCCCTACGATGAAATAAACAATTTCTTATCAAATGAATACTGAGATAACAAAAATGACCTTGCTCCCTCGTTCAAGAGGGACAAGGTCATTTTTTAACTCTATCATAATTGAATTTTTTCGTTCAAAATTCTACTATAATCAAGAATTATTTCTTTTGCTCCATCATACGGCAAGTCATACACTACATTTGGCATATCTGCACAGGTTTAACAAGTAATCTACCATCATGTATTCCGCCAATAATTTTTCCATTATAATAGATAATAAATTCTCCCATCATAGCTCTATAACTAATATTATCTAATTCAGATACTTGTTCTAAAATAAAGTCTAAGTATTCTTTGCTTGATACCTTTTTTTATATCTCCTTTAATTACTAAAATTTCAATAGTCCATTTTTGTCAAACTTAAAATTTGGTCCCCATGCAACTTCCCAGTAATATCCATCTAAATCAGAAAAATAGGCGTGATATCCACCCCAAAAGGTGTCTTGTGGTTCTTTTACAATTCTTCCACCAGCATTTCGTACTAATTCAATTACACTATCAACATCTTCTTTTTGTTCAACATTGTACGCTAATGTAATTCCAGAAAATCCATTTCTCTTTGGTGGGTTATGTTCATCAATATCTTTTGCCAATTGTTCTAAAGGAAATAGTTCAAATTTTGTTCCTGGAGTATTGAAAAAACATACTGGCGGATTATTTTCTTTACAGTCAGTCTTATATCCTAAACCATCTCTGTAAAACTTTATTGACTTTTCCATATCGCTAACACCTAAACAAATACAAGTAATCTTATTCATTACTACCTCCATAATTTCTAATTAACTCTCATCTAATAAATTAAGATTTGTCTTTCTCATCTGGCTTTCGCAGGTTTCTTTTCCGGAAGTTCAGCATACATACCATCCAGAAGTTCCAGAATTAGAGCCTTATCATCAAAACTATCAAATACATGCATCAAGGTTTTTGAATCTTCATACGGATAACGCAGTTCGGAATCTGCAAGCAGTCTATCCGATGTCGGCGTTCTCTTTAAAAACAGTTCATTATTGCAAATGTCACCTATCAGCTTACCATTAAAATATACAAGGTATCCGCCCATCATAGATTTTATGACAATATCGCCGGATTTAGAAAAACTATCGCGAACATATTCATTAATTTCATTCACCTTGATTATCCCCCTCCAAATTCAAATTTATCTATATCGCCCTAATCTTATCATTTATTAATTTGATAAACGCTATCACTGTTTCTCCTATCATCGGAAGCCCGTAAGGACTAAATAGGAAGCCGATAATCAATCCTGATATACCTATTCCGACTTTTCCTTGATTGAAAGAAGCTAATGTTCCAAATATGCAACATCATAACGATATACAACAACGCCGTTCCTATGCCAAGCAAGAATGTCAGAAAAGTTGTTAAAATTGATAAGATAAGACTAATCGGGAATAAGATAATTTTCAATATAAATCGCATACACTACCTCTTTTTCAAATCCAATATTTGCGTTTGATTTTTTCGCCATTTTATACTCGTTTCATATTTTAGTTACATCCATTTTACCACATTTCAAGCAAGTAAAAAAGCACGATCACAGCGCTCGTACCTATTTTAATATCTTCCTATAAATTTTTCTTTTGCAATTTTAGTATATCGTTTAATAAACTTACACTTTGCATCAGTGTAGCCGTCTCTATCATGTTCAAATTTCTTCCATAAGTTCAGCTTTAAATGCTCATATTCTTTCGCTACATTATGATTCTCACGTAAGTAATCTCTGAAGTACAGTTCATCGTTATCTCCGACAACTCTAATGTGAAGATGAAAGACTTTTTCTGCAAAACCTTGCTCCGTGTATCCTTTATTTAATGAGATTCGTCGTGTACTTTGACTCATGCATAGCCAATTATTTTCAACAAGAATATTTTTCACTATTTCTAGTTCTTCTGCTAATCGAACCTCAAGTAATATATCTACTATATTCTTTGCCCATATATTTTGAACCGCAGTACTACCAATATGAAATATTCTTACTATATATTTAGCTGGTATCAGGGACAAAATAGCAGTTGCTTCCTCATCATACCAATCCGCCCATTCTTTATTATGTTTTACAAGAAATATGGGAAACAACTGCCATAATTCTTCTAAACTCATATCTTCTAATTTTTTACTCAATCTGTACTCCACTAGTTTGCATTTATTTCTCACATTTATTATCATTATAACATTTTCAATGTGCATCAGGCGTTTATTATTTCTGATTAAAACTTTTAGCTATCACTACACGAAAAAACAAGTCCAATCTAATCGGACTTGTTTCTTTTTATTTTTATAAGGAGTTTACATAACGATCGACTGCTAGGATAGCACCTGCAATATCAGATGCTGAAATCTTAAACGGCATCTGATGAATGGTTTCACCTTCAATAGTAGCTTGCTTACCAACCTTGAGCAAATCATCATAGCTGGCATTTTCTAAATACATTTCTGCCAAGGTCGTGGGCATACCAATTTTCTGATAGAAACGAATATATTTTTCCAACTCCTCTTTTGGACGGTTTTCAAGAAAGAGCTGTGTTAGCGTTCCATAAGCTACTTTTTCTCCATGAGTCAGATGATGAATATCACCAGTCAGAGCTGTAAATCCATTGTGAATGGCATGAGCAGCAGCCAATCCACCACTTTCAAAACCAACACCGCTGAGAAGCGTATTAGCCTCAATGATATGCTCAAGAGCTGGTGTTACCACCTGCGCCTCACAAGCAGCCAGTGCTTGTAAACCATCTGCAAAAAGAGTTTCTTCACATTTTTGAGCAATAGCTGCGCCTGCTAAAGTCTGTCTTTGTCCCAGCATGGTCTCTCCATTTGCCTGCATAACCGCACGCGCTTCAACCCAAGTCGCTAAACCATCTGCAATTCCAGAAGCCAACAAGCGCTTTGGAGCTTGAGCAATGACCTTTGAATCTACTAGAACAAGATCTGGGTTCTTGGTGTAAAAAATATATTTTTCAAATGCTCCTTCCTCGGTATAAATTACTGAAAGAGCTGATGTTGGTGCATCTGTCGAAGCAATAGTCGGTGCAATCACGACGGGATTTCCCAATAAATCTGCAATTGCCTTAGCACTGTCAATTGTTTTTCCACCACCAAGACCAATCACTAGATCTGCTCCATCTTTTTCAGCTAAAGCAGCTACCCGATTGATTTCATTATCCGAAGCTTCACCATTAAAACTGACATGCAATACATGAAGTCCATAGCGAGTAAGACAGGATTGGAACTTCTTTCCTACAATTTGATAAACAGTGTTGTCACAAAGCAAAACTGGATGGTTTCCTAAGTTCAAAATCTGTTTTACATTTTCAAATAAGGCATCTTCACCTTGAATATAGCGAGAAGGGCTTGCAAAAGTTCTCATAAAATACCTCTTCCTACGCAAAAATGGAGATTAGATGTACTTTTTACCATGAATGAATGACCAATCTGCTGCAAAATCATTTACTGCCTTTGAAATAGACGGCATAGCAAAAGCTGCTTCAAAGACATCCGCACCTGCTGTAATAGCATGGGCACCATCAGCAAAAGCCTTGTTGACTTGTCCTACATTTTTAAAGGAAGCTGCTAAAATTTTGCTAGATGAACCTTCTTTCGCAATCGCATCTGCCAATTGGCCAATAACTACATCTGAATCAATGTTCAAATTTTCCATACGGTTATAATAAGGAGCTAAATAATCTGCGCCTGCTTGAATGGCTAATAAACCTTGGAAAATGGTATAAATAGCAGTTGCCGTAATCTTGTAACCTTCTGCTTTTAAAACTTTTATAGCGGCTAAACCTTCAGGGGTTACAGGTACTTTGACAAACACATTTCCACTACACTGTTTGCGAATTTCAGCTGCATCTTTTAAAATTCCCTGATAATCTTTGGCAACAACCTGAATATGAATGGAAGGAGCTTCCTCAATAATTTCTCTAACTTCTTGGATACGTTTAAAGAAATCAATCTCTCCCTCTTTTTTAGCGATGGTCGGGTTAGAAGTCACTCCTGCCAAGGGGAGAACTTGCGACCATTTTTTTATTTCTTCTACATTTAATGTATCAAGCATGAATTCCATAAACTGGACCTCTTTTATAATGTGTGTTCTGTACGTCCGATAATATCATCTTGTGTTGCTTTTGAGAGTACATTGAAGAATGCCGAATATCCTGCAACACGCACAATCAAATCACGGTGTTTTTCAGGATGCTTTTGCGCATCAATCAAGGTTTCTCTAGAAACAACATTGTATTGAATATGATAACCGTGCAAACGGTTAAAGAACGTACGAAGTAAAGCAATCAATTTAATTTTATCTTCTTCCTTAGACAAGGTCTGAGGATTCACTTTTTGATTGAGCAGAACCCCCCCAACGATTTCATCTGTCGGCAATTTAGAAACAGATTTCAATACAGAAGTCGGACCATTCTTGTCCATATTGTGAGATGGAGAACAGCCTTCAGCGAGCGGTGTCCCTGCATTGCGGCCATCTGGTGTCGCCAAAGTACCGCGACCTTGACCAACATTGGCTGAAATAGAAGATGTTCCTGAGTAGCGGATACCGCCAATTGGACCGCGTCCATAACGGGTATTTGGATATTTAGCGATTTCATCCACATAAATATCGTAAGCATCAGTCACCAGCTTATCCGCATAATCATCATCATTACCATATTTCGGTGCATCATGAATCAACATCTCTTGAATTTCCTTGCCACGCTCACCTGCATAGTCCGTTTCAAGCGCATGCCAGAGTTCAGCTGGAGTCAGTTTTCCTTCTTCAAAGACTAGCTTCTTGATTGCTGCTAGTGAGTCTGATAGATTGGCAATACCGACTTGGAGACCAGAAATATAGTCATAGACAGCTCCCCCCTCTTTCAAATGCTTACCGCGTCCGATACAATCATCTGTCAAAGCTGAGCAGAGGATATCCGGCACTTCTCTTTCAAGAGACAGGTCGATAGAATTTTCCACGATGACACTCATACGAGTCAAGTGGCGCAAAGTCTTGTCCCAAGCCGTTTGCAACTCAGCAAAGCTCTTCATGTCTTTAAAATGACCAAAGCTTGGTGCAAAACGCTTGCCAGATGCGGGATCAATTCCATCGTTCATAGTGATGAGAAGCACCTTAGGAAAATTCATATAGCTCATTCCCGTGCAACGATAACCCCATTTACCTGGCACAGCTGTCTCCACACAGCCGATAGCACTGTAGTCGTATGCATCTTCTTCCAAAACGCCTTTGGCAATAAAGGACGGAATAATAATCTCGTCATTATTGAAAGCAGGCATTCCAAAACCTAGTTTCATAACTTCTATGCATTCGTTCATAAAACGAGCATCTAGACCAGCATGGTAGCGAACTGTTAAGTTCGGCTGTGGCAAATGCGTCTGTGCAACAGATCTCAAAACCAGATATGAAAGGGGATTTACAGCATCTTTTTTATCACGTGTTTGTCCACCAATTGTCACATTTTGATACAAAGGACTACCAGCAGATGAGAAAGTATGAGCCTGACTGCGTACTTTATTGATCGTAATCGTCTTAATCCAAAGATTGGTTAAGCGTTCGACAATGCTTTCTTCCGTCTCGCGACCAGCTTCCAAGTCCGACTTAACATAAGGATACATGTATTGGTCAAAGCGCCCATAAGAGAGGGAGTGACCATTAGACTCAATCTGTAAAATACACTGGATAAACCAGACAGACTGAATAGCTTCAGCAAACGTTTCCGCTGGTTCGTAAGGCACTTTGGAGCAAATTCGAGCAATTTCCAATAATTCCTGACGGCGCTCTGGGCTTGCAGACTCTGCCATATCTTGAGCTAATTTGACAAAACGATCCGCATAAGCTTTCACAGCATCCACTACAATGAAAATTGAATCATAGAAATGATATTTATCAATACTAGCCGGATCTGTCAAATCCAAGGCCTCCTTAGCTGCCCGAGCTTTTTCTTCAAAACCTTTCAAACCATATTGAAGCAATTTTTGATAGTTGACTGCCAAGTGAGCATCACCAGAGTTCATCTTTCCTTCCATGCCAAAGAAGCCAGTTTCCATATAAACCTGAACTTCTTCTGGAAGTAAAGCCCCAGCTCTAGCACGGAGGTTATTGTTTTCCCAGAAGGGAGCGATGCTCCGGATTTGTTCTTTGGTTTCCTCTGTAATATAGAAAACATCACCGTCGCGCTTTTCAAAAAGATCTAATTCATTGAGTACAAATTCTAAAGTAT
Source organism: Streptococcus sp. HMSC034B03 (assembly GCF_001838575.1). Classification (NCBI taxonomy): domain Bacteria; kingdom Bacillati; phylum Bacillota; class Bacilli; order Lactobacillales; family Streptococcaceae; genus Streptococcus; species Streptococcus sp. HMSC034B03. The sequence continues at coordinate 164,701 of NZ_KV837633.1, read as the reverse complement.
ACTCTGGGAAAATAGGTGCATCTTTATTAGATGAAGCCTGATTTCCAACAATCATGGTCTCATCTTCAATATAAAGCGTCATATTTTCCAAAATTTCCTTAAGCATATAAGCACGCTTCAGAACATTTGGCTTTTCTTTATGCTCTTGATAAGCTCTTGTTGCAAGAACAGCACGTTCAGCATCAATATAAGGTTTCTTGTCCAGCACATCTTCCCGATACTTGTTCATTCGGTCCGTTAAACTACCAAAATAACTTGTTTGTATAGTCGTTTTTTCTATTTCTTTTACATTAGTCATCACAGCACAACCTTTCTTATGAAATTATTTTTATTTCTTTCGTAACTATTGTAGCACGCAAGATGCAAAAATTCAATCATTTATAATCAATTATCAAATTAAAGATTTTTTGCACATTTGTGCTCAATCAACATTAAAATAATTTCTTTACAGTGATACAATGTAGTTTATCCTTCCGCTTTCAGTTCATTACTGTAAGCAAGATTGTCTTGGAATTTAAAGAATGGGAAATAGATGAGAGTGGACATAGCTAAAATGACAACTTGGATGAGAGCACCCTGCCATCCTGCTACTAAGAAACCAGAAATAATAGCTGGTGTACTCCATGGCAAGGTCACCCCTGAAAATGGCTGCATAAAGCCAATTGCTATAGAACCATAAACAATTACAGCCGCTAAAACAGGTACAAGAATAAAAGGCAAGAACATGACGGGATTCATAACAATTGGAAACCCAAACACAACTGGTTCATTGACATTAAAGATTGCTGGAAAAGCAGCAACCTTTCCTAGTGCTTTGTATTGTTTAGACTTAGCTGCAAAGAGCATGGCTACCACCAAACCAAAAGTAATACCAGAACCAGACAAAATAAGGAAACTATCCAAGAATTGCTGAGTGACAATGTGAGCACCTTTTCCAACAGATAACTTTCCAGCAGCAAGCAAGGCTTTATTAGCATCCAGATTTGAAAGTAAGAGAGCGGTCACTACACCATTGACAACAGATTGTCCGTGTACACCAAACCACCATAGGAAAGAGATGAAAAAGGCAATACCGATTGCACCGTAAAGGGAACCAGTCAATCCTTGTAGCGGTACTTGAATCACACCGTAAATCATTTCGATAAAAGTACCACCCTTTGTCAGCATTTTAGCAAGAATATAGACTACCATGGAAAGGAAGAATATCACAAAAGCTGGAATCATAGCCTCAAATTGCTTGGCGATCGCTTGAGGAACTTGCTCTGGCATCTTAATAACAATATGTTTTTGAATAAACATGGTATAGATACTACCGACAACCAAACCAATAATAATGGCTCCAATAATCCCCTGACCGCCAAACCAAATCTTGGCAATTGCGTCTGTAATTTCTTCACCTTTTTCTGGAATATAAGAAGATTTTAAAAGAATGAAGAAAGAAGACACAGATAACACACCTGCCGGCAACGGCTCTACACCACTATTTTTAGCATAAGAATATCCTATGGAGAAACAGGAAATCAAACCCATAATCGCAAAAGTTCCTGAGTAAACCTGCATAAACGGCTCGGTCCAATTTTTTCCAAAAATGCCTGCAATCGCCTGATTGAGGCCTTCAAATGGTAACTGTCCTACAATCAGAAAGATACTTCCAACAACTGTCAAGGGCAGAATTGCCAACATACCATCCTTTAAGGCAATAATACCGCGCATATTGACAAATTTCATAATCGGCGCAATAATTTTTTGAGTATCTATTTTAGCCATAACTAAGCTCCTTGTTTTTGTTCCAAAAGCCCCAAAGCGAGATTCAATACTTTTTTACCATCTAGCATGCCATAGTCCGCCATTGGAATGACCGCAATTGGAATATGGTTCTCTTCGCAAATGGCAGCTGACTTATCCAAAGTATAAGCTACTTGTGGTCCTAACAAAGCAACATCCAAGTTTGGTGCATAATCTGCTAACTTGGCCTGAGAATAAGCATCAATCTCAACCTCTAAATCAGCTTCTTTCGCAGCTATTTTCATATTATTGACCAACATTCCTGTTGAAAAACCTGCTGCACAAAACAACCCAATTTTAATCATATCTTCATCCTCCTGATGATTTATTTTTTCACTTGTAATTCTTTTCTCAAGTCAATGATTTCCTTGATAAGATTAATTTCTGTAATACTGGTCATCAAATGATCCTGAGAGTGGACAAACAAAGCTGTAATTTCTGTCTTTGTTCCCCCCGCTTCCTGTGCCAAAAACTCCGTTTGAAGATTATGAGCTTCTAATAATGCCTGATCTGCCAATTCTAGATATTCATTACACTTTTCAAACTCACCATTTTTTGCTAATGACAAAGCTTGGTAAATATGCTGTTTGGCATCCCCAGCATGCAAGATTAACCCCATAATGATTTGATCAGCTACAATCACTTCCATATTTAACGTTACTCCTATTTTTATTTACAAAATATATCTTTCTTTTATTTGAAAGCGTTTTATTTTTGTTTGTAACTCAAATTTATCATCTTTCTCTTATTCCGTCAATATATCACTGAACAAATTCTCTTTTTTATATTTATCGCACATTTGTGCTTATCAAGTAAAATAAAAAGGGTCAGAATCATTATTCTTGACCTTTTGAAAATGAAATAATGAGGAAAAGGAGAACTTTTATAAACTACTAATTAACTGCACTATTATCCAATTCCAACACTTTTAAAATAGTTGCTTCATCTGTAACTAAATGGTTGACATACCCAGCACGTAAAACCGCCAAAATAGCGGCAGCTTTTTGACGACCATAGGCGAAAGCCAGACTGTGAGGAACTGTTTTTAAATAATCTAAAGAAATAGCAACTGTTCGATTTTGCAACTGTTCATCAACCAACTCACCATTTTCATCAAAAAAGCGGCAACAAATTTCTCCGACAGCTCCTTCATTTTCCACTGTACGAAAATCTTCAGCCGTCAGCATATCCAACCACTGCCGATTCTTTTCATCCACTTGTCCGCCAATACCAACAACAACCACATCTAGTTCTTGCCAACTTCTTTTTAAGTCCTCAAAATATTTAGAAGATAAAATTCCTTTTGCTAAGCTCTCGTCTTCCTGTATAATCGTCGCATTCATAAAGCGACAATCCCCATGGTATTTATTAGCCATACTGTAAATGAGGGTATTAACATGATAACGAGCATGAATATGGCTAGGTCCGCCAGCCAATGGAAAAAAATGCACATTATTCAAGTGCCGACTGCCCGAGTGTTCTACCAAGAGACTAAGACTCTTTCCCCATGAAAATCCAACTTTAGCATTGTCATCAATCATCCCCCGAAGCATTCCTGCCGCTGATTGAGCTAACCGCTGCTCCAAATCAGAAGGTGAATCATCCACTTGATTTGCTACGATTTCAAGTCCTTTTAACCCATACTTCTCTTTCACTACATTTTCTAAATGAAACAAACGCGTATCAAAGGCTTCAATCTCGATTTTGACAATGCCTTCCTTTTTAGCTTCAGCCAGCATACGACTCACAGTTGTCCGATAAATCCCTGTCTCTGCTGCAATTTCTGCCTGACTTTTCTCCTCTACATAATAAAGATAAGCAATCTTAGCTAATAGCCTTTTTCTTTCACTTTTCATCTTATCTCCCTCTACTTATCAGACTAGAGTCAATTTGATATTGGCTGCTTTTAAGCGTTGAACCGCGGCTGTCGGAATAGCTTGATCGGTTACCACCTGCGAAACCTGTTTCAAACCAAAGCGCTTGACAGTCCCTCTTTTATCAAATTTACTCGAATCTGTTAACACAATCATTTTATCAGATGCTTCCGACATATATTGCACCACTTCGCTACGCATTAAATCCTTACCTGTAAAACCAAGCTCTTCATCATAGCCATCAGTCCCTACAAAAGCATGTTCTACATGGAAAAATTGAATCATTTCCTTAAGTAAAGGACCGACCGTAACTTGCGAATCGTTCTGAAATTCACCGCCTAGCAAGATAATCTTGCAAGAATCTACTTTTCTCACATAGTCTGCGATAAAATAAGAATTTGTAATAATTTTCACGTTCTTCTTAGTACGACAGATTTCTTCAGCTAACAGAGCACAAGTTGAACCAGATTCAATGATAATCGTTTCATTGTCTGCAACAATTTTTGCCGCTTCTTGTGCTATCTTTCGCTTGGTATCATAATGAAAAGAAAGCCGGACATTCAAGTCATCACCACTATTTAAGACCGCATAACCGTGCTCCCGATGAAGCAAGCCTTTCATTTCCAGCTTATCCAAATCTTTCCGAATCGTTACTTTAGAGACTTTTAATTTATCAGATAAAGTATTAACATCAATTTTTTCAAACTCCGAAACGAGCTTAACGATTTCATCTAAACGTTCCATCTTATTCACCTCATTCTTTATTTTAACAGAATTTAAGGAATAAATAAAATAAAAAATAGTTTCATTCGTAATTGTTTTTCTTTCGTTTGTTTGATATAATAAAAGAAAATAAGCAAGAAAAGAGTGTACATCATGAGTGCAGAAAAAGGAATCATCTTTAATATTCAACATTTTAGTATTCACGACGGACCAGGAATTCGGACAACTGTTTTTCTAAAAGGCTGTCCCTTACGCTGTCCTTGGTGTGCCAATCCAGAATCTCAGAAATTTAAACCTGAGCCCATGTTAGACGCTTCTAGCAAAAAGACTATCACCATGGGAGAGGAAAAAAGCGTTGAAGAGATTATCAAAGAAGTTCTCAAAGATAGAGAATTTTATGAAGAATCAGGTGGGGGCCTGACTTTGTCTGGTGGAGAAATCTTTGCTCAGTTTGAATTTGCCAAAGCAATCCTTAAAGCTGCCAAAGAAAAAGGTATCCATACAGCGATTGAAACGACAGCCTTTGTAGATCATAACAAATTCGTTGATTTGCTCCAGTATGTAGATTTTATCTATACTGACTTAAAACATTACAACACCATCAATCACCGCAAAGTCACAGGGGTCAAAAATGAACTAATTATCAAAAATATTCATTATGCTTTTTCGCAACAAAAAACCATTGTCCTGCGTATTCCTGTTATCCCTAGCTTTAATGACTCTCTAGAAGATGCCGAACAATTTGCTATTTTATTTAAAAAATTATCTATTGACCAAGTACAACTCTTACCTTTTCATCAATTCGGTGAAAATAAATATAAATTACTAAAACGTTCTTATGAAATGGAAAATGTGCAAGCTCTACATCCGGAAGACCTCTATGATTATCAGCAAGTTTTTCTTGATTATGAAATCAACTGTTATTTTTAGATCCTCTTTTTCTCCAAAAAACAATCCATTTCTTACGAAATGGATTGTTTTTTTATCTTTTCTTGGGCAGATGCAACGACATCTGCAAGGCTGGTTTTACTCAGTTCTTTTTCCATTGCTACTTGAATTTCTGATAATTTATCATCTAAAACGAAATGAATATTTCTGCCAATGGGACAAGACGGATTGGGATGTTCATGAAAGCTAAAGAGTTGCCCAGATTTGCCTAGACTTTCTACTGCTTGATAGACATCTAAAAGGGTAATGTCTTTTAAATCTTTCCTGATGATAGCTCCGCCCGTTCCACGCGCAACGGAAATCAAGCCTGCGCTTTTCAACTGTGATAATGTCTTGCGAATAATGACAGGATTTACTCCAACGCTATCAGCTAAAAAATCACTAGTTACCTTATGTTCTTGACATTCTAGTGCTATAACAGTCAGCATGTGCGTGGCAATGGTGAAACGACTCGAAATTTGCATGTAAAACTCCTTTCATTTGCTGATTCTATTACTAGTATACTTTATTTATGTTGTAACTTCAAGTGTTACTTCTTAAAAACTCCTTGAGATGTGCAACATAATCTTCTCGCTCACTAATCGCCCGAAGTAAATCATGATTATGCGTATGATGAATTCCATTGACTAAACTTTCGTAATACACTTCATAATAAGGCAACTTCAATATTCTCGCCATTTCCAGTTCTTTATTTACATCATAAGCCACTCGTCGAAAATCGACATCTGCTAATCCCTGTTCATCAATTTTTAAAATAGCATACTGAGCTCGCAGATCCTTTCGCAAACAAGCATCTAGAAAAAACGGCTGACCGATAGATCCCGGATTGATAATCATCTGTCCCCCCGTCGCATAACGAAGAAATTGCTGATGAATATGACCATAAATGGCAATGGCACAATTGTTACCTTCAAACAGACGATCAAAATTCTCTTGTTGACCAATATGAATCAACTCTCGTCCCCAATTTTTATCTGGCAAATGATGAGTCACAGCAATTTCTAAATCGCCAACTTTTGTCAAAAGCTGCAAAGGCAATTCATGCAATCGGTTCAGTTCTTCAGGTGTGACTTCTTCCAAAAGATACTGGCATAAACAAACCATATATAAATGACTAGGGCGACTGATATCTAATTTCCCATGAAGGGCATTCCAAATGCTATCCTCCCAATTTCCCCGCACTTGGAGACTGATTGGTAAAGTAGCCATTAAGTCGAGAATCTTCCTTCGACCCGTTCCCGGTGCCAATAAATCTCCCAAAAACCAGTAATCGGTCACCTGTTCCTTTTTAGCGTCCGCCAAAACAGCTTCTAATGCCGTTACATTTCCATGAATATCTGATAATAAAGCAATTTTTCGTTTCATTGTACCGTTTCATCTGTCCTTTATAAAATATTATAACAAACCAAGAAAAAACTTCCACTCCCAAGTTTGAGTGAAAGTTTTACTGCCTCATCAATCTACCGACTTCAACGCTTCCAACATGTCAATACGCCTCAATATTGCATTGACCATAAAGCCTAAGACAATCAAAATCATGATGATAGAAAAGACTGGTACAAGATATACAAACACCGATACTGCCGGATTGAGAAGAAAGGCGTCTGGGGCAATCGTCTCTAAAAGGGAGCGATGTAAAATATTTCCTAAAAACAAGCCTACAATAATACCAATAACAGACAAAAGAATGGTCTCTCGATAAATGTAAAGCGTGACTTCTTTATTATGAAATCCCAATACTTTAATCGTTGATAATTCTCGAATCCGCTCTGCAACATTGATATTCATCAAATTATAAAGAATCACAATGGCTAGTAAAATAGAGGCAACAGTTAAAATCTGCATTACAAAGCCAAGAGATTTGACAATGACATCAATTTGTTCCAAAATCCCCGTATTTTGTACGACTGCTCGCACACCAGTTAATTTCATGAAGGCTGCTGCGGTATCCTGCACATTTTTGCTAGAGGAATCTTTCAATTTTATCAGATAAGCATTTTCTTGGAACTTACGAGCAAATACCGTTTGATAATAGTCCTGATTCATAAAGATAAAATGCCCTGCGTACATTTCAGTGATACCAGAAACTTTGATTTTATAGCGTTTTCCTTCATCGGATGTCACCTCAAAAGTATCTCCAACAGAAACATGCATAATGGTTGCTAATTTCTGAGAAATGACCGCTCCATGCGAAGACAAGTTCAAGCTCGCTTTGCTTTGACTATCATATAACTCTATGAAATGATGAAAATCCTTGCCTGTTGTCACAAATAACGCGAGAGACTGTTCATCTTTAGCACCCTTGATTTTTTTGGTAAATGTTTCTTGATAAATACCGCGTTTTTTAGCTATTTTTTTATCTGCTAATAAATGATTGATTGCTGCTTGCTCGTCTGATTTGAGATGATGTTTTTGCGAAATGACCGCATCGTATTTGATAATTTCTCCATACTGCCGATTTCCCATACCTTCCATGGAAGAAGACATCCCCAAACCGGCAAATAAGAGGGCGACGGAGCCTGCCACACCAAAAATGGTCATCAGCATTCTTTGCTTGTAACGAAAGATATTTCGAGCCGTCACTTTTTGCGTAAAGCTAAGCCGACGCCAGATGAAGTCAATCCGCTCTAGCAAGATTTTTGAGCCTTTGGTAGGTGCCTTGGGCAACAATAATTGAGATGGTTTTTCTTTCAATTCTTTGTGAGCAATATAAAGGGCTGGTACAACGCCACACAAGACCGAGCACACGAGAGCAATGAGACTGATTTCCCAATAAAAGTTTAATCGCAAAGCTGGATAAGTTGATGTCTTAAAAATCGTTTTCCCTAAGATGTAGGGTAAGAAATAAGTACCTAACAAACTTCCCATTACTGTACCTAACAAACTTGAAACCAAGCCATAGACGACAAATTTCTTAACGACATCTTGGTTCCGATAACCCAAAGCTTTTAAAACACCTGCATTTGTGCGTTCTTCGCTGACAAAACGCGTCATTGTCGTTACCGTTACAAGGGCAGCTACCAGATACAGTACAATCGGGAAAGCATTCCCTACAGCTGAGATGCCATAAGCACGATTCCCCGTTGTTGTGTACTCGTCAGCTCCTGGAAATGTCCGACGTGTATACACACGGTAGGTTGGTACAGACAAACCAGCTACTTCATCTTTTGCCTTTTGAATGTCTGCTTGCCCATTTTTTATTTTTGTTTCAGCATCTTTCTTTTGCTTTTCGTATTCAGTTTTTTTATCGTTCAATGTTGCCTGAGCTTGGTCCAATTGTGCCTGACCGTCTGCGATTTGTTGTTTTGCTTGTGCTAATCGGACTTGACCTGCTTGGTAGTCAGCTTGTTTATTTTTTAAGGTTGCCTGACCACTTTGATATTGAGCCAAGCCTGCATCATATTCAGCTTGTTTCGCATTCAATGCCTCAGCTGCAGATTGGTATTGGGCAAGTCCTGCTTGATAAAGCGCTTCTTGGCTTTTGTACTGCGACAGTCCAGTTTGAAATTCAGCCTGCTTTTGCTCCAGTTCTGTACGGACAAGATTTAATTTTGCTTCTTCTTGTGCTAGTTGAGTTTGTGCTGCCACAATTTCAGGCACTGTTGCTGGATCAATTCCTTGTGCTTGTAGCGCAGCTATTTTGGTCTGCAAATCCACTTTAGCTGCTGCTAATTGAACTTGACCTTTTTCCAATTCCGCCTGCGCTATGGCTAATGTAGCTTGAGTATTTGTTACATTTTCTTTTGCAGCAGACAACTGACTAGCTGCCTGATCTAATTGGGTTTTCATTTGGTTCAATTGTGCCCAACCTGAAGAAAGTTGAGCAGTGGCTGTATCCAATTTTGCTTTTGAGCTTGCTAAAGTTTGTTCAGCCTGTGCAATTTGAGCAGCTCCTTGCGCCAGCAAGCTTTCTTTTTCAGTTATCTGACCTTGAGCAGCCTCTAAATCTGCTCTTTTTTGATCAATTTGGTCCTGCGCAGTCCTTAGTTGCTGTCTGACATCTGCCAATACTTGTTGAGAAGTTCGAATTTTTGCTTCGCCTTCCGCAATTTTTGTCTGTGCTTGTTTTTTTATCTCTGATAAACGATTTTTCCCATTATCAGCCACTAGCTTTTCCAGCTCATTTTCATACTGTTTTACCTTTTTTCGATAGGAATCTCCAAAAGAATTAAGTGTTTTTAAATCGTCATACTTCAAACGAGCAACTGTATAGACTGAACTTTGAAATGTTTTTGGCATCACCACTGCATAAGCAGATAAGGTCCCACTCCCTGAGTTAGAATTGCCAAGAGAAATCGTCGAAGCCAATTCACTTGAATTGACGAATCCCGTCACCGTAAAGGTATGCTGCTTCAAAGCATACTCATTGGTTCCTTCCTCGTTTAAAGTAATGCTATCGCCAATCTTGTATTTTCCTTGATAAAAACTAGCCAAAGCCACTTGATTTTCCTTGGTTGGAAAATGACCTGAGACAAGCTTGAACTTAGAAATATTAGTTGTCTGAGAAAAAACTCGAACAGAAGTTGAACTATCGCCAATCACCGTATCTGTAAAATAACCATATTCTACCTGTGCATTTGGGATTGTATTCAGTTCTTTTTGGTCAGCTTTGCTAACACCATAGTCTGACATCACTGCCAAATCCATCATTTTCATCTGTGAAAGATAACGATTGGCTGAATTTTCAATGTCTGGACTGGCTGCTTTCAGTCCTACTAGCGCAAAAGAACCTAACATCATCAAAAACATAATGGACAGAAAGCGTCCTTTGGACTGACGAAAAGAGAGCCAGATATCCTTATTTAGAATGGATTTTTTCATATCACCACTCCTCACTAATACTCTAGACTTGCGATATCTTGAGGATGTTCATTCAAAGTGACGGACTGAATCCGTGCATCATGCATACGAATCACGCGGTCTGCAATCGGAGCTAACGCACCATTGTGAGTCACGATAATCACTGTCGCACCTTGCTTGCGCGACATATCTTGAAGGATTTGCAGTACTTGCTTACCTGTTTTATAATCTAGCGCACCTGTTGGTTCATCACAAAGCAAAATTTTAGGATTTTTTGCCACGGCACGCGCAATGGAAACCCGTTGCTGCTCGCCGCCAGATAATTGAGCAGGAAAATTATGCAGCCGATTTCCCAAACCAACTGCTGCTAACGCCTCTGCTGCATCCTGTGCATCTTGAACAATTTCCGAAGCCAGCTCAACATTTTCTAACGCCGTCAGATTAGGAACTAAATTATAAAATTGAAAGACGAAACCAACATCATTTCTCCGATAGTCTGTCAGTTGATAAGCGTTGTAATGCGCTATATTTTGCCCATCAATCAGGACATCTCCCTCGTCATTACTATCCATTCCACCAAGAATGTTCAGAATCGTCGATTTTCCAGCACCAGAAGCTCCAAGAATGATGACCAATTCTCCTTTTTCGATGTCCAAAGAGATATCATTGTTGGCAATAATTTCTGTGTCTCCCATTTGATATCGTTTGTAACTATGCTTCATTTCAATATAAGCCATCGTCTTTTCCTCTTTCAGTTTCCATGTCCAATTAAATAAACAAGCTGTTGATTAGATCCTATCTTTATTATAAAATAGACTTAACATAAAGGCAATCATCAATCATCAACAGAGTGTTCATTTAAGGAGTATTATGATGCAAAATCGGCAAACATCAACTAAACAACACATCAGAGAAGCTCTCATTCAACTCTTGTTAGAAGAAAAATTTGAAACAATTTCCGTTAGTAAACTCTGCCAGCGGGCAGGTATCAATCGTGGAACTTTTTACCTTCACTATCTTGATAAATACGATTTAATCGAAACGCTAAAAGGAGAAATTATCGCCCAATTGCGCAAAAATTTTGAAGAAACGACAAACACGCGCGACCTACTCATTGCCAATCTAAGCTATCTCCAACAAAACCATGACCTGATTTATGCCGTTTCTCAAAGTCATTACCTCAATTTCCGTGAAACAATCCGTGAGTTTATGCTTAGCATTTTAACGAACGAACAGCACAGACTTCAAACCGAATACTTTTTAAAAGAAAATTTCACCATTTCTGAAAAATATGCGCTTGAAGTTTTTCTATCTAGTGTAGAGGGCATTATCTCACTTTGGATTTCAAGTGGAGTTAAAGAAACACCTGAAGAAATGACCGATACGATTTTACAAACCTTTGATTATGACGCTTGGCAATGATAAAATGAAAAAACTCTATTTCTAAAAGGGATTTTCCCAATTAGAGATAGAGTTTTTAATATACATCTTTTCTAGCTTAGTTTTCACTATCATCTGAGCGTGATTTTCTAGCAATATCAGCCAAAATATGGTCTACAAATTCTGCAACTGTTTCTGTATGCGTTTGTTTGCTACCATAACGACGAACATTTACTGTACCGTCTGCTTGTTCCTTGTCCCCTACAATCAATTGGTAAGGAACTTTATGGGTTTGACTTTGACGAATCTTGTATTGCATTTTCTCATTGCGTTCATCAACATCCACGCGGACACCACGATTGCGCAGTTCTTTCGCCACTTTCCAAGCATAGTCAGCATGTGCTTCATTAGAAATCGGAATAACCGTCACTTGATGAGGAGCAAGCCAAGTTGGGAAAGCACCTTTGTATGTTTCAATCAAGTAAGCAATAAAGCGTTCCATAGTAGATACAATACCACGGTGAATCATGACTGGACGATGCTCTTCACCGTCTGCTCCGACATAATGAAGGTCGAAACGTTCTGGTAGCAAGAAGTCCAATTGAATAGTGGAAAGGGTTTCTTCATTCCCAAGAGCCGTTTTTACTTGGACATCCAATTTAGGACCGTAGAAAGCAGCTTCGCCTTCTGCCTCAAAGTAGTCCAAACCTAAGTCATCCATTGCTCCTTTTAACATGCGTTGAGCATTTTCCCACATTTCATCATTATCAAAATATTTATGTTTGTCATTCGGGTCACGATAAGACAGACGGAAACGATAATCTGTGATATTAAAGTCTTTGTAAACGTCAATCATCAAATCCAGCACATGTTTAAATTCTTCTTGAATTTGCTCTGGCATGACAAATAAGTGAGAATCGTTTAGGGTCATTTCACGAACACGTTGGAGTCCTGAAAGTGCACCTGATTTTTCAAAGCGATGCATCATACCAAGTTCCGCAATACGAATAGGTAACTCACGATAAGAATGAACATGGTTTTTATAAACCTCAATATGGTGTGGGCAATTCATCGGACGAAGAACAAATTGTTCACCGTCTCCCATATCCATTGGCGGGAACATATCTTCTTGGTAATGTTCCCAGTGACCAGAAGTTTTGTATAAATCCACACTTGCAAGCGGTGGCGTATACACGTGTTGGTAGCCGTCATTGACTTCGCGGTCTGTAATATAGCGCTCTACGATACGACGAATAGTCGCACCATCTGGAAGCCAGAATGGAAGACCTTGCCCAACTTCAGGAGAAATCATGAAAAGATCCAACTCTTTACCGAGCTTACGGTGGTCACGTTCCTTCGCTTCTTCACGCATTTGAAGATAGTTTTTCAAATCTTTCTTATCAAACCAAGCTGTACCATAAATCCGTTGCATCATAGCATTATCGCTATTTCCACGCCAGTAAGCACCCGCTACATTTAACAAATGGAAAATTTGAATACGTCCAGTTGACGGGACATGAGGTCCACGACAGAGATCCACATATTCACCTTGACGGTAGATTGTCAAACCACCTTCATCTTCTGAATGCTCCTCAATCAATTCCAACTTGTAAGGATCATTCTTGAAAATTTCTCGCGCTTGATCTTTTGTCACTTCTTCGCGAATTGACGGGAAATTCTCCTTGACAATCTTCTTCATTTCTTCTTCGATACGAGGAAGATCTTCGTTGGAAATTTGTCCTGCGGTATTGTCTGTATCATAGTAAAATCCGTCCTGAATAGCTGGACCGACACCCAAGTGAATGTCTGGGAAGAGACGACGAGCAGCTTGGGCAAAGAGATGAGCAGCCGAATGGCGCAAAATAGGAAGAGCATCTTCATGGTCAGGTGTCACAATTTCGATGCTACCGTCTTCTGTGATAGGACGAGTGGTATCGATGAGTTTGCCGTTGAATTTACCAGCCAAGGCTTTCTTTGCCAAGGAATTGCTGATAGACTGAGCAATATCAAAAGTTGTGCTGCCACTTTCGTATTCATGAACAGCGCCATCTGGGAAAGTAATCTTAATCATAGTTTTCTCCTTTAATATCTATTTTATTTGTATTGGGCAATTTTAAGAGCCTGGCAATCTTTTCAGCAGTCTCCTTTTCCGATCGACTACCATCTGTCATGAGACTGGGATAGCCTAATTTCTGAGCTTCCTTCCGCACCATTTGGGCAAACAGAATGTCCCGCTGCATCCAGTTTTCAAAAGCTTGCTCAGGATTGGATGTTCCCTCTAAGACATAAGGAACCCATTCTCTCTGTTTATAATGCTTTTTCTGAAAATCAGCTGTCGGAGTCAAGCATAGATAGGAAACCGCTGGTTCTTCAAGACTTTTTATCAGGTGAGGCAGAAGCCCTGCTCCCTCCACCAAGAGGGCTTTGTCTTGATCTTTTATCAAGCAAGATTTCACATAAGGAAAAATCTCTTCATAAAAGCGCCATTCTTCATCTGCCATCTCTTCTGGATTTCTCATCCAGATTTGTTCCGGATTTCTGTCCTGTCTAAGAAGGCAAATCGGTCGTGAGTCTACACTTGCTTGACTCATCATCTCGTCTACCAAATCATCCAGCTTGATATGAAGCAAATCGTACTTCCGAGCAAGAAGGGAAGCGAGCGTTGATTTCCCGCTGCAGGGTGATCCGCCAATCATATAGAGCATAACTTTTTCTCCCTTCAACAAAATAAAAAAAACGACATCCCGAAAAGGACGTCGCAACGTGGTTCCACCTTCATTCATGTACAACAAAAAAGTTTGTTGACACCTCTGATTGGCTCTAACGTAGCCACCGTTTTATGTTTGCATAAAAGCTAACAGAGTAGTCTCAACTGCCTTCCTCTGCGCGATTTTCAGCTCCACGCGCTCTCTAAAAGATTCCAGTCAGCGATATGTCTCTAAAAAGTATTATAGCACGATTGAAAAATTTTGCAAGTCCTATGATTAAAGTGTATTGTGTTTTGGAACCATTCGAAACAGCACAGCTCTAAAACCTAATAGCTTTAGGTAACTGTCTCATGATGGTTTTGGAACCATTCGAAACAGCACAGCTCTAAAACCTCTTTAGCAAGTTGCTTGCGTTCAGAACGGTTTTGGAACCATTCGAAACAGCACAGCAAGTTAAAATAAGGCTTTGTCCGTATCCAACTTGAAAAGTGAGCACCGATTCGGTGCTTTTTTCTTTCTCTTATTTCAATTAGGAGCACAAAAAAACAGCCTCACGACTGTTTTTATTTTTATCCTACAGAACCTTCCATACTCATGTTGATGAGCTGGTTGAGCTCAACTGCGTACTCCATTGGGAGCTCTTTGGTAATTGGCTCCATAAAGCCATTGATAATCATGGCAGTTGCTTCTTCTTCGCTAATACCGCGGCTCATAAGGTAATAAAGCTGGTCTTCTGAAACCTTAGAAACCTTAGCTTCGTGTTCAAGTGCAACATTTGAATTGTGAATTTCATTAAACGGAATGGTATCTGAGCTGGATTCACCATCCATAAGAATCGTGTCGCACTCAATGTGAGACTTTGAACCAGCACTGTTCTTGCCAAAACGGACTTGACCGCGGTAATCTGTCTTACCTCCGTCTTTGGCAACAGACTTGGAAATCAATGTGCTAGAAGTCTTTGGCGCATTGTGATAAACTTTACAGCCTGCATCCAAATGCTGACCATAATTAGCAAAGGACATAGAAAGGACCGAAGTTCTTGCATTACGACCATTCAAAATGCTGCAAGGGTATTTCATATTAACCTTGCTGCCTAGATTTCCGTCAATCCATTCCAGAGTACCGCCTTCTTCAACCGTTCCACGCTCGGTCACCAGATTATAAACATTGTCCGACCAGTTTTGAATCGTTGTATAGCGGAAGAAAGCATCCTTTTTAACAATAATTTCTACATTTGCAGCATGAAGACTATTGGTCGTATAAGTCGGCGCTGTGCAGCCCTCAATGTATTGAATAGAGCCACCCTCTTCTACGATAATGAGCGAGCGTTCAAATTGACCGGCATTCTCTCCATTGATACGAAAGTATGTCTGAACCGGCACCTGACATTGAACATTTTTAGGAACATAGATAAATGTGCCACCTGACCAAACAGCACTGTTCAAAGCGGAAAACTTGTGCTCTGCATTAGAAATGACTGTTCCAAAGTATTTTTTGACCAAATCCGGATATTCTTGTACTGCCGTGTCAGTATCGGTAAAGATGATGCCCTGCTTGGCAAATTCTTCTTTCATATTGTGATAGACTACTTCAGATTCATACTGAGCAACAGCCCCTGACAAAAATTGACGCTCTGCTTCAGGAATCCCCAGACGCTCAAAGGTTTTCTTTATTTCATCTGGCACTTCATCCCAACTTCTAGCCCGATCCCCACTTAATTTTTGATAATAGACAATATCATCAAATCGTATGCCGGATAAATCTGGTCCAAAATCAGGCATGGGCAATTTATGGAACAACTCTAAAGAACGCAAGCGATAATCCAACATCCATTGCGGCTCATTTTTAATTTCAGAAATTTCACGAACAACCTCTTCTGTTAAACCTTTGCCTGTCGAGAACAAAGGCTTCACATCGTCATGAAATCCAAAGGCATAATCTCGTTCTTTCGTCATCTCATTCCTCCCATTGATACAAATTCTCTTCTCTTATTATACTATTCTATATTAGAAATGTCAGAATATATGCCTAAAATATAATAAATTAAGCTAAAAAAAACTAGGAAAATTTCCCAGCCTTCTTACATGATTACCGTACTTTTTCGGCTAATGCTTCAGCGAATTTCTCCAGATTTTCAATATCTTCATCTTCTGCTGATAGATCGACTTTGACATTTTCAGCACCTTTTTCAGCACCTGTTGCCGCAAAAGCACGATCAAAGTCATCTACGGCCTTACAAAACTCATCATAGAATGTATCGCCCGATCCGACAACACCATAAATCTTTCCGGTCAAGTCAAGACTAGCTAAATCTTCATAAAAATCAACAATTTCATCAGGCAACTCTCCGTCACCATATGTGTAAGAAGCAATGATTGCGATATCTGCTTCTAGAAATTCCTCTGCATCAACCGTTGTGCATTCATCAATATCTACTTCTAAACCACGTTCTTTTAATTTATCAGCTACAATATCTGCAATTTCTTCTGTATTTCCTGTCATACTCGCAAATACAATTTTTGCTAACGCCATAATTTCCTCCAAAAAATTCTATCAATTTATTATAACATATTGAACAAATAGTTGCACTTGAAATCTCTTGAAGTTTGGTTGCTCCTCACTTTTACTTTTTAAAATAGCTACCTTATGATACAATAAATAGAAGGTAGAGTGGAGGTTAGAATATGGAAATTTTCAAACAAATTTTACATAAAATTAAAGAATATGATACAATCATCATCCATCGTCACATGCGGCCCGATCCCGATGCATTAGGAAGTCAAGTCGGTTTAAAAAAATTACTTCAAGTCAATTTTCCAGAGAAAAAGATTAAAGCAGCAGGAAAAACTGAACCAACTCTTGCTTGGCTGGCCAAAATGGATGATGTTTCAGACGATGATTACAAACATGCTTTAGTGATTGTTTGTGATACAGCAAATACTGCTCGGATTGATGACGAACGGTACAACAAAGGAGATTTTCTCATCAAAATCGATCATCATCCAAACGATGACATTTACGGAGACATTTCTTGGGTGGATACTAGCTCTAGTAGTGCTAGTGAATTAATTGCTCTCTTTGCATTGGAAAATAAACTGAAACTAGATGATTATTCTGCTAAATTGCTTTATGCTGGAATTGTCGGTGATACAGGACGTTTCCTATATCCTGCCACAACTGCCCGCACAATGGCTGTCGCAAGTAAACTTCGCGAGTATCCCTTTGATTTTGCTGCTTTAGCTCGAAAAATGGACTCTTTCAGCTATCAAATCGCTAAACTTCAAGGCTATGTTTATGACCATTTAGAAGTCGATGAAAATGGTGCAGCTCGTGTCATTTTAACTCAGGAACTTCTCAAAGCCAATCATTTAACAGATGCTGACACTTCTGCTATCGTTTCAGCTCCGGGGCGTATTGACAGCGTTGAATTATGGGGAATTTTTGTTGAGCAAGAAAATGGCAATTATCGCGTTCGGTTGCGGAGTAAATTTATCCCGATTAATGAAGTAGCTAAAAAACACGACGGAGGCGGTCATCCTCTTGCCAGTGGTGCCAATGCTTACTCCAAAGAAGAAATCGAAGAAGTTTATCAAGAATTGAAAGAATTGGCAAAAAGAAAATAATTTGGTAGAAAAGGCTTGTCAAATCCGCTAGAATTTGGTAAACTATCAAAGTAACGAATCTATGGCTCGCAGAGAGACCATGGCAGAAAGGAAATTTTTAAAAATGAGAAAAGATATTCATCCTGAATACCGTCCTGTTGTCTTTATGGATACTTCAACTGGCTACAAATTCCTTAGTGGTTCTACTAAGTATTCTAGCGAAACTGTTGAATGGGAAGATGGAAACACTTATCCTTTGATCCGTGTGGAAATTTCATCAGACTCACATCCATTCTATACTGGACGTCAAAAATTCACTCAAGCAGATGGACGTGTGGATCGTTTCAACAAAAAATACGGTCTCAAATAAAAATCGTATTTACATTACAAAGAATGTTGATAATAAGCCTTTTCCAATTTTGGGAAAGGTTTTTTTATATAATCAAAAAAACTTGGAATCTACGACAGTATGACTTCCAAGTTTTACCTTTTTTCACATTCAGTATTTTAATTGCTGAATAACCAATACATGGTTATCTTTCACACCATATAAACTATGAAGTTCATTGGGTTCCATGGTTAAAAAACTTCCGGGAACAAGTTGAACGGTTTGACCAGATGCTGTAAAATCAACCTTTCCTTCTAGACAAACAACAGTCACCAAAACATCAGCCTTGTGTTCAGGAATCATTTTTCCTTCTCCTAAGTGAAGGTGACGGATGATACGACTAGTTTCTTCAACAGGTGTTTCCACGACATCAATAGTAGGGGTCATTGTATAAATCTTCATGTGCATTGTCTCCTTGTGTTCAACTTTAATCCTTATAATCTCCCCCAGCAAAACCGTAATATTCTTCTAAAGATAGTCCTGAATCCGCAATCGCTTTTGCTTCTTTCCCAACATAACGCAGATGCCATTGCTCTGGCATATATCCAGTTTTGTCTTCTTTCCCAGTTAGATAGCGCACGACAAAACCATATTCGGCTGCATGTTTCAAAAGCCATCGACTCGCCTTTTCTTCTGTTACTAAATTTCCGTCTGTGCCAATCAAGTCAAAAGCCAAGCCTGTTTGGTGTTCACTATAGCCAGGTCGAGCAGAATAACGATCTGCTGCTTCTTTCCCGTCTTGATTGACATAATTTTGATAAAGAGTAACCTGCGTTTGGTAACTACGGAAACCGCTATATTGATGACTGATAGGATAGCCTTCGCGCTGCATAGCAGCAATCAACTCCAGCAATTTTGCTTTAGCAGTAGGATTTTCACCAGGATTGTAATCTGAAGATAATGGATAATGTTTATTTGCGATGACAATTTCATCGTATTTTCCTTTTACACTATAGTAAGAACCATTATAATGAACTTTTGCTTTTTTCTTTGCTTGCTCAGAGGACGCAACTTTTGCAGATGCTGCTTTTCCTTCTTGTTTCGTTTCCACATTCGTTTTCTTTTCCCCACAAGCTGTCAAAAGAAGTAAACTCGCTACTAATAAAATCCCAATTCTTTTTTCATCTGTATCGCCTCATTTATAGAATTTTCTAATTTTCATTATAAGCATAGATATACTGTATGTCAATTCAAAAAAGCATGCAATTTGCACACTTTTAATTTTTCTAGTTAATCATTTAAGACGACCATTTTACCAAATCCCACTTGACTTTCGATATAAGAATGGGCTGCTAGGATTTGCTCTAACGAAAAGATTCGTTGAGGAGATACATTTATCTGGTAAACATCAATATAGCTAAAAAGTTCATCAAAAAGCTGCTGGCTCACATTGCCTGAATAAAAACTCGTCAAAAAACTATTATTTTTTATTTCTACGATTGGGTCAAACTCCTCTACATACCATTTGCCACCTAATTGACCAGTATTACAGATAATTCCTGCACTTTGAATATGGTCAAATGAATTTTTTAAAGTAGCCGGACCAACTAATTCAAGGATTTTATCAAACTTTTCCTCAGTTTGCAAAACTCCTCTTTCATTTAAAATAATTTCATCAAAACCTTGATGTTGAAGCAAATCTTTTTTAGCAAGAGAACGAACTACGCCAACTACACGATTCTGTGGGAATTGCGCCTTTACCAATTTTAAGAAAGCTAATCCAACACCACTTGTCGCAGCTCGGACTAAGATTGAATCTCCTTCTTTTATCTGCAGATTTTTGAAAGAGCCAAAAGCGGTATAATAGGTCTCTGGTACTGCTGCTAACTCAGACCAAGGTAATTGGCTATCTACGGGATAAATCTGCTCATTTGGAAGTAGAGCATATTCAGCATAAGAACCGTCAAAAGCACGTCCCATTTCCCCCATGATAGAGACTATTTTTTGTCCTTCTTGCAAATCTCTCCTTGTCGTTTCAACTACTTGTCCTACACACTCAATTCCTAAAATACAAGGGAATTGAACAGTTGGAGATAGACCTTTCCGAGTGACAATTTCTGAATGATTGATACCAAAAACTTTAATCTTGACTAGAGTCCAGCCTGCTTTTACATTCGGGATTTCTCGTTCTTCTAGAACAAATTTTTCTGGACCACCAGGCTCATAAATCACCATGGCTTTCATTTTTGATTCATAGAACTTCTCCTTAGCTTGCTAATTCTAGTAATTTTTTGACAAAATCATTTGCAGGCTGCATTTTTATTTCCTGCGGCGTGCCATATTGCTGGATTTCTCCCTTATCTAAAACGAGGATTTTCGTACCTAGTTTCAAAGCTTCTGCTATATCGTGTGTGATAAACACAACTGTAATTCCGGTTTCTTCATGCAGTAACTTTAATTCACGCTGTAACTGATAGCGAGTAATAGCATCCACTGCTCCAAACGGCTCATCCATTAGCAAAATATTAGGCGTTGCAGCTAATGCACGTGCGATCCCCACTCGTTGAGCCTGTCCACCAGAAAGAGCAGACGGATAACGATTTTTCAAATCATTTTCCAAGCCTAGCATAGCTAATTTTTTATCTACAATCCGGTCAATGTCTGCTTGACTTTTCTTTTGCAAATTTAAGACGTAAGCAATATTTTCAGCAACTGTCAAATGCGGAAACAAGCCGTTTCCCTGAATAGAATAACCGATGTTTCGCCGCAATTCAATCAAATCCGTGTCCTGCACATCTTGACCATTGATAAGGATTTGCCCTTGATTCGGCTTGACCAAACCATTTATCATCTTTAACAATGTCGTTTTGCCTGAGCCAGAAGTCCCTACAATCGTCAGAAAGGCACCGTCTTCAATTTTCAAATCCAATTGTTTAATAATGTCTTGATTTCCATATGATTTACTGACATTTTTATATTCAATCATTTCTTCAAAATTCCTTTCTCTACAAGATAGTCATGAGCAACTTTAGCAGGTTCTTCTTTATCATTTTCTACTTTGTGGTTCAATTCTGCCATTTTGCTATCGTTCAAAATACCATCTAATTTAGCTAGTGCTCTTTTCAATTGAGGGTATTTTTTAAGAGTTGTTGACCGAACAACCGTTCCTGCTTGATAAGAAGGATAGATTTTTTTATCATCTTTCAAAACGACGAGATTTGCTCCATGAAGCTGTCCATCTGTAGTGAAAATATCAATTGCATCCACTCTACCAGATTTAACTGCCTGATATTTCAGTCCGCTATCCATGTCCACTTGCGACTTGAATTTCATACCATAGGTTGATCGCAATCGGGCAAAACCGTCTTCTCGACCAAAGAAGTCATACTCTGCGCCAAAAGTTAAATTGGGACTTGCTTTAGCTAAATCACTAAAGGTTTTGATATTGTATTTTTCTGCAATATCCTTACGAACTGCCAAACCATACGTATTATTAAATCCAAATGTATTTACCCATTCTAACCGATATTTTTTTCGATATTGACTTTCAAGTATCTTAAATTGACTTTCATCATAAGAACCTGATTGTTTGAGAATAACTTCCCAAATTGTACCAGTATATTCAGCATAAATATCAAAATCACCTTTCAACATAGCCGGGTGAATATTAGCTGTCCCACCACCAACACCTTTGGTCATTTTGACCTTCAGATTGGTGTATTCTTCAATAACTTGCTTTTGCATTTCCCCTAAGATATAGTTTTCTGTCTGTGGCTTGGTCGCAATTTTGACCGTTCCACCCATTGGATTCATTTGGAAAAACGCGATTATTCCTGCTGTCAAAAAAGTTATGAAACTTAAAACAACCAACCATTTTTTGGATACTTTTTTATGGTTTAAGATTGATTTTTCAATCAAAGAAAGGAGAAAATCAAAGACCAGTGCCAACAAAGCTACTAAAATACTTCCGACCAAGGTTAGGGTTTGATTATTGGTTGTAATCCCACGGTAGATTGCAACCCCCAGACCACCAGCACCGACGAAAGAGGCAATCCCGGCTAGTGCAATGGTCATCGTCACCATATTGCGAAAACCTGCCATCATAACCGGAAAGGCAAGGGGCAGTTGCACCTTGGTTAAAATCTGCTTGCGTGTAGAACCCATTCCTTCTGCTGCTTCAATGAGAAGCGGGTCAACACCAGAAATGCCTGTATAAGTACTCCGTACCATTGGTAACAGAGCATATAAGGTTAGTGCTACAATTGCTGTCTTGTTACCAATCCCCGTAATCGAAATCAGAATCCCTAAAAGTGCAATGGAGGGAATTGTATAAAGAATATTCACTAAACCAATAACGACTCCAACCCAGCTTTTTTTGAAACTGATGAAAATTCCAAGCCCAACTCCCAAAATTAAAGCAAGCAAGATAGACAAGCCCGATATCCAGATATGATCCCACACCAGACTAAATAGAAACTGCCATTGATTGGTCACTAATTTGATTAACTCGTTCATGCTTCATCCTTTCTTGGCTTGGTTAAATTTGCCACGATACGCTCCAAATAAGTCTCAAATTCATCAATTTCTAGGTCAGAAAATCCGCTGTAAAAGATTTCAATTATTTCCTTAGAAATCGCATTATACTCATCTTGCAGACCTTTGGCATAGCCCGTCAAGCGAATCATCTTTTTGCGCTTATCTTTTTCGTAAGAATACCGTTCTACAAGGTTCATGCTAATCATTCGATCAATCATTTTCGTAAGAGTATTGAGTGTCAAGCCTGTCTGCTCTGATAATTCGGTTTGACTTTGACAATCTTTTTGCCAAAGCGCATGCAAAATGCGCCCCTGCTCTCCATTAAAGGCTTGAATTCCTCGTTCTAACAAAATGTGATTCATCAGTCGATTGGACAAACGATGAATTTTCCCGATATAAAACCCACCATTGATTACTTTTTTACTCATTTTTCTTCTTTCTAAAATATACGATATAGAAGTTTATGATTATTCTACTATATAGAACCTTTTTTGTCAAAGATTTTGTTTTAAAAAAGAAGCTGGAAAAAATACCTAGCTTCTATTATTTATGCGTTATGCTTGCAAAGCGCAGCGGTTTGGAGAAATTCATTAGGCGCTTCCGTACTAATGAACCACTGTGGAGCAACAAAATCAAAAACTTTTAAATGATTAACTTTTGCTCCACTCTATGAAATAATCTTTTGTACCCGTTCCCTTAAATCAGGGATTACGGTTTCTGCAAACCAAGGATTCTTGGCCAGCCAGATTTGATTTCGTGGAGATGGATGAACAAGTGGGAAATATTCTGGCAAATAATCTTGATAATGTTTTACCGTATCGGTTAACTTTACAGTTCCCTTTTGATGAAGATAATACTTCTGAGCATATTGGCCAATAAGAACAGTCAATTCAAGATCCGGCAGCAAGTCTAAAATCGGCTGATGCCATTTTTCAGCAAAGCCCTTGCGCGGTGGCAAATCTCCTGACTTTCCATGACCTGGGAAATAAAAGTCCATTGGAATCGCAGCAAAATAGCCAGAATGATAAAAGGTATCATAGTCAACCCCCATCCATTCACGCAAGCGATCACCGCTCTTATCATTCCAGTACAAGCGCGTTTCCTGCGCTTTGATGCCCGGTGCTTGACCGACAATGTTAATACGTGCCGTTTTAGGCGCTGCAAAAAGTGGCTCAATTCCTCGCTCTGTATATACTTGATTTTGTGGATCAACCATAATAGCTTTCTTAATGTCTTCTAACGTTTCCATTCCTTGCCTCTATTTTTGATAATTCTTCTTCATGTAGCTTTTCAAATCAGTTGCCTGCCGTCCTGTGATTGTCCGAAAATCATCTGTCACAATATCCAGACAGCCTTGACTTCCAGCTTGATAAAGAGAAGCCAGCACAACACCGAAACCTTTTGGTTGATCATAAATGGCAGCAAATTCCTCAACCGCCACTGGTTGGTAGCCAATCTCGTGACCAGAAACCTCGGACAAAAGATTAGCCAGCTCCAACATTGTGTAATTGCGTTCTTGAGTCAAAACATACGTTTTTCCCTGCAAGGCAGGTGACATAGCCAGTTTGACAATGGCTTCTGCACTATCTTCCCGTGAAATAAAGCTCATTTTGGCATTTCCCATTGGATAAATAACAGCCTTGCGCTCTATTAACTCAGGTAAATAAGGCACCAATGGATCAGCATACATAGCATTTTTGATAATGCTGTAAGAAAATCCAGCCGACGCTAGACGAGTATTTGCATAAGCAAAGAAAGCTGCCATGTGAAATGGACTATTGACTTGATCGGCGAAAAATCCAACAAAGATAAAGTGCTTAACTCCAGCTCTTTCTGCTGCAATGACCGAATTTTCAAATTCTGGCACACGCACAATGCTTGGATGGGAAATACTTGGAATGTAAATCAAAACATCCGTTCCACGCCAAGCCTCGACCATAGAATTCACATCTAAATAATCAGCTGCTCTAACATCAATCCCTGCTGTTACATATTGACTTGCTTTTTTGGGACTTCGAACAGATAGCCGAATTTCATTAGAATTTAAATGTTTTCGTGCTTCAGCAACAACCTTTTGCCCCAATTGACCTGTCGCACTCGTAATTGTGTAAATCATAATTGTTCTCTTTCTTTGAAAGAAACTCAACTATTTCTAGCTGAGTTTACCTGTTTTATTTAATCAGTTCATAAATTGCTTCAGCATAAATAGCTGCTGCACGGAAAAGATCTTCTACATCTATAAATTCATTTGCTTGGTGCATGGTATCTGTATAGCCTGGGAACATAGCACCATAAGCAACACCGCGTTTCAAGAGACGACCAAACGTTCCTCCACCAATGATTTGCTCATAACCTTTCAGACCTGTTTGCTTTTCATACACGTCCAAAAGCGTTGTCACAAGTGGATCTTCCATTGGAACATAATGAGGAACATGCTCGTGCTCTGACAATGTCACGTTTTCTACAGGCAAGTTTTCCAATTTAGATTTGATCATTTCTGGATTGGTTCCTTGTGGATAGCGGAAATTAAGGGCAATGGTGTTGTCATCACTTGCCTCATCAAAGCGGAAGACTCCTGCATTCATAGAAAGAGCACCCATTTTTTCATCTACATAATCCACTTTCAGAGCTTTTCCTGCATGGTCTTCTAAAAGAATGTTTCCAGCCACTTCAAGATAGTTTTTAGCAGAATCTGCAAAATCAAACTGGGTCAAGAATTTCGCCAGATAAGTCGCGCCATTGACACCGGATTGTGGAGATGCTCCGTGAGCGGATTTCCCAACAATCGTAACTGTTATTTGACCACTCGGTAATTCTTGGTATTCAAATCGAAGTCCATGTTCTTTTGCAAATTCATCTAATTTATCTTCAAGATTTGGCACATTTCCTGATGCCACTGCTGTTGCAGATTCAGGAACCATATTTTCACGAATTCCGCCAGTAAAACTATGCAAGTGCGTAGCTCCGCCATTTTCCCCTGCAAAATGAAGATATTCGGTGATGTTTCCTTTTTCACCATTGATAATCGGAAATTCTGCATCTGGCGAAAAGCCAAAGTCTGGCTCTGGCAGACCAACGTGTTTGAAATAATAGTCCATATCAGCCCAGCCGGATTCCTCATCTGTACCAACTACAAAACGAACCTTCTTAGATGTCGGCAAGCCTAATTCTTTGATAATTTTCAGTCCATAATAGCAAGCCATCGTCGGCCCTTTATCATCGCTCGCACCACGCGCAAATAATTTACCGTCCTTGATAGTTGGCGTATAAGGATCTGTATCCCAGCCACTTCCAGCCGGCACAACATCCATATGCGCAAAAATTCCAAGCACTTCTTTTCCTTCGCCATATTCAAAATGCCCTGCATAATTGTCAACATTTTTCGTTGGATAGCCATCACGCGCAGCTAGTTCTAAGAATTTTTCCAAAGCCTTAACAGGTCCAGGCCCAAAAGGATGTTCTTTATCTGCTTTCGTGTCATCTCGCTCGGAGCTGATTTCCAAAAGGCTAAACAAGTCATTCAACAGAGCATCGCGACGTTTTTCAACTTCTGCTTTAAAATCAATCGTCATAAAATCAGATTCCTTTCTATCAACGTTTTTCAATAATCTCATCCACTGGCAAACGATAACTTGGCTCCCGTTTGTCGTCTGTGTAACCAACGGTAATTAAAAGTTCTGGACGGAAGCGTTCATCAATATCTAGCACTTGATTGACTTTCGACTTATCAAATCCAAGGATAACGTTGGAACCAATTCCTTGGTCAGTCAAAGCCAAAACAAGATTCATTGCCACCAAACCAGCATTTAAAGCCAAATAATCGCTTTTTTGCTGCTCAGAATAATGCCCATATTCAACCGGTAAATTTTGCATATAATATTGTAACAATTCGTCGGACATATTATTGACCCCAGCCACACGAGCAATTTTCCGAGCGCGTTTAACTAAGTCTGTATCTGTAAAAAGAGCAATCGTCACAGGTGCTTCTGTGATTTGGTCTTTGTTTGCACCAAAAGCAATCTCAGCCAACTCTGCATTTTTCTCACGCACAACTACAAATTTCCAAGGCTGGCTATTGTGAGCACTTGGCGCTAAAGTTGCAATTTCAATCGCCGTCCGCACATCTTTCGGATCAACTGCTTTATCATTGAAATGCTTCGTTGCATGACGCTTTTTATTTAATTCAAGAAATTTCATAAGGACTTTCCTTTTCTTATTATACTAATTTCATTTTACCATAAATTGGAAGAGCTTGCAGAGGTTTTTCACGAGAAATAGTCTGATGAAGTTGCTTCCCTAAAATCTAGGAGTTGGTTATCTTTTTATCTGTAGATTTGCTCAATTTCTCCTGCACAGCCTCCGCTACTTTTCGCGGTACACCCACTTCGACAATTTCATCCACGCTGGCTTTTTTGATGTTGGTCAAGGATTTAAAGTGTCGCATCAGATTTTGCTTGCGCTTTGGCCCCAAGCCTTCGATACCATCGAGTTGCGATGAGAAGGAATTCTTAGACCGCAGCTGGCGGTGGAAGGTAATGGCAAAGCGGTGCACCTCATCTTGGATGCGCTGGAGGAGGAAAAATTCCTGAGAATTACGGGACAGTTCTACGACTTGCAGAGGATCGCCAAAGAGCAACTCATGGGTCTGGTGCTTGTCATTTTTTTGCAATCCCGCGATGGGAATATCCAGACCCAACTGATTCTGGATAACTTCTTTAGCAATATTGACCTGGCCTTGCCCACCATCAATGACAATCAGATCTGGTGGCGTCAGCCCGTCACGAATGACCCGACTATAGCGACGCTTGATGACCTCTCGCATACTCGCGTAGTCGTCCGGCCCTACCACAGTCTTGATCTTATACTTGCGGTAATCCTTCTTGCTAGGCTTACCATTGACAAAGACCACCATAGCTGAAACAGGACTAGTTCCCATAATATTGGAATTATCAAACGACTCAATCCGAACTGGAGTGGGAATATTGAGGAGCCGGCCTAGATTTTCAATTGCTCCTTGCGTTTTTTCAACAGATTTCTCTAATAAGTCAAACTTCTGCTGTAAACTAACTTGAGCATTCTTAATTGCCAGATTGACCAGCTGTTTCTTTTCTCCTCGTTGAGGCTTGAGAATTTTTGTATCCACCACAGCCTGAACAGCTATTTCATCAATATCAGATGGAATCAAAATTTCATTGGGAATCAGATGAGATTTTTCCTGATAAAATTGACCAATATAGGTCAGAAAATCCTCATCGGGATCATTGTAATAAGGAAACATATTCACGTCTCGCTCAATGAGTTTTCCTTGACGGACAAAGAAAACCTGTACGCACATCCATCCTTTGTCCACATAATAGCCAAAGACATCCCGATTCTGCAAATCCTTCGCCATCACTCGTTGCTTGGTGCGAAGTGTCGCAATACTTTGAAGCAAATCTCGGTATTCAGCCGCTTTTTCAAATTCCATCTTTTCAGCAGCACTAGTCATTTTTCCTTTCAATTCATCAATAATCTTATTATCATGACCTTTGAGGAAATCTGCTACTTCCTGAGCCATATTTTGAAAAAAATGCTGCTCATTATGGCAAATAGTGTGAGCTCGGCACTGTCCGATGTGGTAGTAGAAACAAACCTTCTCAGGCGGATTGGTACACTTGCGAAAAGGGAAAATTCGATCCAGCAGACGCTTAATTTCATTGGCAGCACCTACATCAGGATAAGGACCAAAATACAAGCCACCGTCTTTCTTGACCTGACGCGTAATAATTAGACGTGGATATTTCTCATTGGTAATTTTGATAAAAGGGTAGGACTTATCATCCTTGAGCATGATGTTGTACTTAGGCTGATTTTCCTTGATTAGATTGATTTCAAGCAGCAAGGCTTCAATATTAGACTCCGTGACAATAAACTCAAAATCCTCAATCTCAGACACCAGTGCTTCCGTTTTAGTATCATGACTCCCACGAAAATAAGAGCGCACTCGATTGCGCAAATTCTTAGCCTTGCCTACGTAAATAATGGTGCCATTTTTATCTTTATGAATATAGCAACCTGGACTAGTCGGCAGCAATTCTAATTTTGATTGAATCAAGTTATTCATAATTAACATTATAGCAGAAATGACCAAAAGGAAGTGAAAAGGAGCATGGAAAACCTAAATTATCTGCAATATAAAAAAGAGGACAACAACGCCCTCTTTCAGTAATTGAGATTCCAATTGTCTTAATTGACCATGGTCTCCGTTTCGATATTATTCAAAATCAAGATATTCTTTTTCAAGTTCAAGAACTTCTTCCATCGTTGCACATTCTGTAAGAGCACGTTGAGCAAGTTCTTGCATCTTCTTCGTATCCAATTTCTTCATCAAGCTACGTGTACGAAGAACAGATGTTGCACTCATTGAGAACTCATCCAGACCGATACCAACTAGAAGTGGAACAGCAGTTTGGTCACCTGCCATTTCACCACACATACCAGCCCACTTGCCTTCAGCGTGAGCAGCTTTGACCACTCGATCCACTAAGCGAAGGATAGAAGGATTGTATGGTTGGTACAAGTAAGAAACTTGTTCATTCATACGGTCAGCAGCCATTGTGTATTGAATCAAATCATTGGTACCAATTGAGAAGAAGTCAACTTCTTTTGCAAATTGGTCAGCAAGCATTGCTGCTGCTGGAATTTCAATCATGATACCAACTTGAATATTGTCCGCAACTGCCACACCTTCTGCAAGCAATTTAGCTTTTTCTTCTTCTAAAATACCTTTTGCAGCACGGAATTCAGTCAACAAAGCAACCATTGGGAACATGATCCGCAATTGCCCATGAACAGATGCACGCAAAAGTGCACGTAATTGTGTGCGGAACATTGCATTTCCTGTTTCCGAAATTGAAATACGAAGCGCACGGAATCCAAGGAATGGATTCATTTCTTTTGGAAGATCAAAGTAAGGAAGCTCTTTGTCCCCGCCAATATCCATTGTACGGACAACAACTGGCTTACCATTCATGCCTTCCAAAACAGCTTTGTAAGCTTCATATTGCTCATCTTCTGTTGGGAAATCTTGCGAATCCATATAAAGAAACTCAGTACGGTAAAGCCCGACAGCTTCTGCACCATTAGCGTTGACACCTTCGACATCCTTAGGTGTACCGATGTTTGCAGCCAGTTCAAAATGTTTTCCGTCAGCTGTTACTGTTTCAGCATCTTTCAGCAAATCCCATTCAGCCTTTTGTTTGGCATAGGCTTCACCCGCTGCCTTGAATTCTGCTACTTGCTCTTCAGTTGGATTGATGATTACTTCACCAGTGATACCATTTGCTGCAATGATATCGCCATCTTTAACGAGTTCAGTGATATTATTTGTTCCCAATACCGCTGCGATTTCAAGCGTACGCGCCATAATAGCTGAGTGACTTGTACGTCCACCAATATTGGTTACAAAAGCTTTAACAAAGTTTTTATCTAATTGAGCGGTATCAGAAGGAGTCAAGTCATGGGCAATCACAACCACTTCTTCATTGATCATAGCAGGGTTTGGCAAGCGTACACCAAGCAAGTGAGCCAACACACGTTTGGTCACGTCGCGAATATCTGCCGCACGTTCTTGCATGTATGGATTATCTTCCATATTTTCAAAGAGAGTGATGAACATGTCTGTTACTTCTTTCAGACCTGCTTCAGCATTCACTTTTTTTGCACGAATTGTTTCTTTAATCTGACCAATCATTTCTGGGTCAGAAAGTACCATTAAGTGAGCATCAAATACTTGAGCTGCTTCTTCTCCAAGGCTTTCTACTGCTTTCTCACGGATAACAGAAAGCTCGTTCTGTGAAGCTTCAAGAGCTACATCCAAACGAGCCTCTTCTGCATTTGTATCTTCGACTGAAGCAGTCTCAAATGATAAATCCGGTTGAACAAGTAGATATGCCTTAGCAACAGCAACACCGTCAGATGCTGCAATTCCTTTTAGCATTTCTGTCATGTTAAGCCAATCCTTCTTTTGTCATTGTTTCTGCGATTGCTACAATTGCATCATCAGCGTCTGCACCTTCTGCAGTAATTGTTACATCAGCCCCTTGACCAACACCAAGGCTCATAACACCCATGATTGATTTGAGGTTTACTGATTTACCTTTGTATTCAAGAGTAATATCTGAAGCAAATTTGCTAGCAGTTTGAACTAACAAAGTTGCTGGACGTGCGTGAATACCTGTTTCTGCCACAATGTGGAAATCTTTAGAAGCCATAGTTTGACTCTCCTTTAATGTAATCTTTTTGGGGTCTCATGTGATAACCCTTACAATTCTAGATTATAACATCTTTGTAAAATTTTTTCAAGAATTTTATGTGTATTCAGCAAGTCTTTTTTATGAGAATTACTGAAATTTCATTAAAACGAGATTTTCACTGTCCAATTAATTGACACATTTTTAATCCATTGTTCCCTAAGGAAAGCTTAGTCTAACGAAGCCCAAAACAGGAGTTCATTCTATCTTTTTCTTTTTCCAAGAAAACACTATATCTAGTATCATGGTATTTAAAACCCCAAAACAAAACACAATATTTAGAACATAATAGTTGACAAAATTCCCTGCTTTGGATATACTAATTCCATACTGAATTTAAAGAAATTAGGAGTTCATTATGGTAACTATTTACTCAAAAAACAATTGCGTGCAGTGCAAAATGACAAAACGCTTCTTAGACACTAACCATGTGGAATATCGTGAAATCAATTTGGACGAACAGCCTGAATACATCAATCATGTGAAAAGCTTAGGCTTTAATGCTGCTCCAGTCGTTCAAACTCCAACGGAAGCATTTTCCGGTTTTCAACCTGGTAAATTAAAAAAATTATCATAAAATTGTTGTAATCATAGAGCTATCCAGCCGCTTCTATAAACCATAGAAGCTCTTTCTTTTGCAAAACAATTCAATTATTTAGAAAAGGAACAATATGGGACTTAAACAACTCGAAGACGTGACGTATTTCCGTCTGAATAACGAAATCAACCGTCCAATCAACGGACAGATTATGCTTCACAAAGATAAGGAAGCCTTGGAAGCATTCTTTAAAGAAAATGTTGAACCAAATACGAAAAAATTCTCTTCTATCACAGAAAAAATTCACTATTTAATTCAAGAAAACTATTTAGAAAAAGAATTCATCCAGCTTTATTCACCTGAATACATCGAAGAGCTAGCTTCCTTCATTCATGAGCAAGATTTCCACTTTAAATCTTTCATGGCAGCTTATAAATTCTACAATCAATACGCTCTCAAAACAAATGACGGCGAGTATTACCTTGAAAGCATGGAAGACCGCGTTCTTTTCAATGCGCTCTATTTTGCCAACGGTAATGAAGCAATCGCCAAGGATATTGCCAATGAAATTATTCACCAGCGCTATCAACCGGCTACACCAAGCTTCCTCAATGCAGGACGTGCCCGTCGCGGTGAACTAGTTTCTTGCTTCCTCATCCAAGTAACAGATGATATGAACTCTATCGGCCGCTCCATTAACTCTGCTCTGCAGCTATCTCGTATCGGTGGTGGCGTTGGGATCTCTCTCAGTAACCTGCGTGAAGCAGGTGCTCCCATCAAAGGGTATGAAGGGGCTGCTTCTGGTGTTGTACCAGTGATGAAACTGTTTGAGGACAGCTTCTCTTACTCTAACCAGCTGGGGCAACGTCAGGGAGCCGGGGTTGTTTACCTCAATGTCTTCCACCCAGATATCATCGCTTTCCTTTCTACAAAGAAAGAAAATGCTGACGAAAAAGTTCGGGTTAAAACTCTTTCTTTAGGAGTTGTCATTCCAGATAAATTTTACGAATTAGCTCGTAAGAATGAGGAAATGTACCTCTTCAGTCCTTACTCTATTGAACGCGAGTACGGTGTCCCATTTGCTTATATTGATATTACTGAAAAATATGACGAATTGGTTGCCAACCCTAAGATTAATAAAACGAAAATTAAAGCTCGTGATTTAGAAACAGAAATTTCTAAACTCCAACAAGAATCTGGCTATCCTTATGTCGTAAATATCGATACAGCTAACCGTTCAAATCCAATCGACGGTAAAATCATCATGAGTAATCTCTGCTCTGAAATCCTGCAAGTACAAGAACCAAGTCTCCTGAATGATGCTCAAGAATTTGTACATTTGGGAACGGATGTTTCTTGCAATCTTGGGTCGACCAATGTAGTCAATATGATGACTTCACCAGATTTCGGTAAGTCTATCCGTACCATGACGCGGGCGCTAACGTTTGTTACAGATAGCTCTCACATCAAAGCCGTTCCGACTATTGATCATGGCAATAGCTTAGCTCATACTTTTGGGCTAGGAGCCATGGGCTTACACAGTTATCTGGCTCAACAGTTGATTGAATATGGTTCAGCTGAATCAGTTGAGTTTACCAGCATTTACTTTATGCTCATGAATTATTGGACACTTGTTGAATCCAACAATATTGCTCGTGAGCGTGGCATGACTTTCCACAACTTTGAAAAATCTGATTATGCCAACGGTACTTACTTTGACAAATACCTGACGGGTGAATTTGTACCTCAGTCTGACCGTGTCAAAGAACTCTTCACAGGCATCTTTATCCCGTCTGCAGAAGACTGGGCAGAGTTACGCGATAAGGTTAAGGCTGACGGTCTCTACCATCAAAACCGCCTAGCCGTTGCACCGAATGGCTCTATCAGCTATATCAATGATGTATCTGCTTCTATCCACCCTATTACGCAACGCATCGAAGAACGCCAAGAAAAGAAAATCGGAAAAATCTACTATCCCGCAGCTGGTCTATCAACTGAGACGATTCCTTATTATACCAGTGCTTACGACATGGATATGCGCAAGGTCATTGATGTCTATGCAGCAGCGACTGAGCATGTAGATCAAGGACTATCTCTGACCCTCTTTATGCGTAGCGACATTCCGCAAGGACTCTACGAATGGAAAACCGAAAACAAACAAACGACACGCGACCTGTCTATCCTGCGCAACTATGCCTTTAACAAGGGCATCAAATCGATCTACTATGTCCGCACCTTTACAGATGACGGCGGCGAAGTTGGAGCCAACCAGTGTGAGAGCTGCGTGATTTAACGAGGATTAAAATTTCTCTTGTTTATGTTAGCACAACAACTGCTATGAGCGAGATTCTTTTGTATTATATAAAGTTTCTAAAAGCCTTTCAGAACAAATTTAAACTATCTGTAAACGATAAAAATCAACTGGAATAAAGGAAAGTAATCAACATGAAAACCTATTACAAAGCCATAAATTGGAATGCCATTGAAGATGTCATTGACAAATCTACTTGGGAAAAGCTGACCGAGCAATTCTGGCTCGATACGCGAATCCCCCTCTCCAATGATTTGGATGACTGGAGAAAATTATCACCTGAAGAAAAAGACCTTGTTGGTAAGGTCTTCGGCGGATTAACATTATTGGATACGATGCAATCCCAATCAGGTGTTGAAGCTATCCGAGGGGATATTCGTACGCCTCATGAAGAGGCTGTGTTGAATAACATCCAATTCATGGAGTCTGTTCATGCCAAATCGTATTCATCTATTTTCTCAACCCTTAACACGAAATCAGAAATTGACGAAATTTTTGAATGGACGAATACAAACCCTTATTTACAAAAGAAAGCTGAAATTATCAATGAGATTTACCTCAATGGAAATGCTCTTGAAAAGAAGGTTGCCAGTGTCTTTCTGGAAACCTTCCTCTTCTACTCTGGTTTCTTTACTCCGCTCTACTATCTTGGGAATAACAAATTAGCCAATGTCGCTGAAATCATCAAATTGATTATCCGTGACGAATCTGTTCACGGTACTTATATCGGCTACAAGTTTCAACTTGGTTTCAACGAATTGTCAGAAGAAGAACAAGAAACATTCCGAGAATGGATGTACGACCTGCTATACACCCTCTATGAAAATGAGGAGGGTTACACAGAAACCTTATATGACGGTGTCGGCTGGACAGAAGAAGTCAAAACTTTCCTTCGGTATAATGCTAATAAGGCTCTGATGAATCTTGGTCAAGACCCACTTTTCCCTGACACGGCCGATGACGTCAATCCGATTGTCATGAATGGTATTTCAACTGGAACCTCTAACCACGATTTCTTTTCTCAAGTTGGAAATGGTTATCTTCTTGGTGAAGTTGAAGCCATGCAAGATGACGATTATAATTACGGGTTATAAAATATCAATTAACAAAAATAATATCTAATAACACAAAAACACGAATGGGACATACCAACAATAAGTGGTACTACTCCTTTCGTGTTTTTGATTTTAAATTATGAATGATTTGCCATTTTTAAACCACTATTGAAACATCGTAAGCAGCATAACGAGAGCTGCTGGTGTGTTGTTTAAAATATGCACAGCTATTGAATCCTTGAGATTTCCTCGACGTGCAAAGGCAGCATAAAGCACTAATCCCATGGCAAAATAAAG
Organism: Streptococcus sp. HMSC034B03; assembly: GCF_001838575.1. Taxonomy (NCBI): domain Bacteria; kingdom Bacillati; phylum Bacillota; class Bacilli; order Lactobacillales; family Streptococcaceae; genus Streptococcus; species Streptococcus sp. HMSC034B03. The sequence goes on along the minus strand of NZ_KV837633.1, from coordinate 129,525 downwards.
TGGAAACTCTGTCCATTTTGAAATATGAGGAAGTGCAAAAATGATAGATGTTATGATGGCTGCTGATATTTTTTGATCTTTCTCAAAGAAAAAGATTGTCGCAAAACCACGGAATACTAATTCTTCAATCACCGGAGCTATTATTGCAACAGTTACTACATATAACAGAGCAAAAAAGATATGATTAACAGACATAATTTTTCCTAGACTTTGTAAAGCGTTATCGTTGCTGGTCGTACTTTGTCCTGTTAAAAGAATATTTAGATAAGTTCCAACTACTGCTACCACTCTCGCCACTAAAAAGAATAACAAGGCTTTTCCAAAATCTCCCCAAGAAAACGACAGAACTTTGACGTCTTTTGAGATGTGTGTTTGGTATCTTCTCCATAAAGTGCGGATAGCAAAAAACACGAGCACAAGGTAGGCTAACACCAGTAAAATTTCTATATACACGGGCAAATCTTGCCCTCTAGCTAGAAACAACATAGGAATGCCATTGATAGCCATGACTAACACAATCAGTCCCAATAATTTTAAAATTCCAAGTCCAAGATGGGCTATTTTTTTCATTAAAATGCTCCTCGTATAACTAGTTATGTTTCATAAGATTGGGCCAGAACTTATCTTGAAAAATTTAAGTTCGTAGTTCCCTACATGCAAGACTGCTCAACAGTCTCCCTGACTGTTGAGGCGGTGGATAAAGAAAACAGAGTTTTCGTCAAAAGTGTTCTTTCTAGCTTGAAAAGCGAACAGGTTTGAGACTTGCTTCGCAAGCCCTATCCGCCACCTCAAAGCAATGCTTTGAGCAATCACCTACTGTGCTATTCGCTTATCACTAAATGAGATAGAGTCAGAGATACTTTTTGACCAGCCTTATTTAAAGTATTTCTTTATCATAGAAATATTTACTACATTGATGTAGAGGTGGATAAAGACCACGATTGCAATAGGAAGGTATTGAACTTCACGTAATAGAAGCGAAATAGTAAACAGGAGGATGTAGAACGCTGGCAAAATGAACTGATTTAACTGAAAAAGAATCTTAAAGCTCTGCTCATAATGTGCTTCTCTTTCTGCTTCATCATAGGTCTTCATCAAGGTTAAAACATCTTCAGGAAATGTAACGATTGGCAATTTAAAATGCCGAACCTACTCAATTGTCTTTTGGAGACAATATTGTCCATATAGAATAAAAACAAGTACTACATAAGGAAATAAACTGCCTGTAATCAAAACACTATTTTTAGTAATGAATACATTAAATGATGTTAGTATATCAAAAATCGTCAAGATTGTCACAACGTCTAATAAGATAGTACCATATTCCAGATTTTCAAACATCTTCTGGTAAAGCTGCTCATTTAACTCATTTTCTTGATTCCGATTGTTTCTGAATTGTCCGACTAGACTGTAGTAAATAAATTGTCATGCAGAATAAAAGCAGATTGAGCACACGAATCATCCACCCAAAAGGTGTACTATTTAAAAAAGTTGGAAAATGGAAATTTCCGAGCCAACTATTTGCTACAAAAATTCCTAGCAAAACACTCACTACTAGTAAACCGATAATTTTCATCCATATTTTCATCGCTATTCTCCTTTAGATAAAATACATTTTCTACGTTTTCTCCAAAAATATGTGCAATCTTCAAGGCAATGATGACAGACGGAGCATACTCTCCCCGCTCAATCAAACTGACGGTTTGTCGAGAAACTCCTGCTTTTTTAGCCAACTCTGTTTGATTCAACCTATCTCGCGCTCGAAGTTCTTTTAATCGATTTTCCAGCTTCATATGCTCCTCTCCTTTCATCTCTATTGTAACTCATTCGTGTCATTTTTGACAACTATTATTGTCAAAAATGACATTATCATTGTCAATTCAATGTAGAAATTTATCCAATTCATATAAAAATCCCCCAAAATTAGTTTGTACCTAACTTTGAGGGAATCCCTTCAACATGATGTTGATTTTCTTACTTCAACTAGTCATTATTCTTTTTTGAACGTTTTGCTAAGATGAAGATGACAACTCCTAAAATGACAATTCCTACTAAACCAAGGAAGGTTACTTTTTCACCAGTTGACGGAAGGAAGCCACGTCTATTTTGTTTTGGCGCTTCTTTAACAACTTTATAATTCACTTTGTAAGTAGAGAAGTGTGTTGTTTTAAAGCTAATCGTTTGGTCTTCGTTGAGAACAAAATCAAATTTTTCCGCTTGCTTACCGTCTTTCATAGCATAAACAGAATCCACCGTAGCACCTTGTTTCACTGGTACTGTCACTAATGTGGAGCTAACTTGTGACACTGCTTCACCTTTTGGATTGGTCAAGGTAATGTCATAGCTGTCTGCGTTTTCTTCAATCGTCTTTTTAACTGCTAATTTGAGATTAGCCTTTACTAAATCTGCATTTTGCAAACGAACACCTGTAGCTGTATCCACTAAGGTATCAGAAGTTTCGTTTGGTTTTGGTTTTTCAACATCTGATGAACTAGATGTAGAAGTTTCGTTTGTACTTGACGAAGATTGAGATGTAGACGAAGTTGAAGATGACTCACTTGTACTTGAAGATGGTTCTGAGCTAGAGCTTGGTGGCGTTTGCTCATTTTTAATCTTTTCTTCCATTTCAGCTTCTAGAGCTTTCATTTCTTTAAAGACTTCCTCTGCACGCGCCATACTAGACGCAGTCACTTCTTCTGACGAAGCTCCACCTGCAGCTGCGTATTGTTCATCTAATTTGGCTTGTTCTTCAATCAATCGTGCTTCCAAAGCTTTCCATTTTTCTTGAATGCTATTGCCAAATAATTTTTGATGTTTGGCTGCCATATCGTAAATGTGTGACGCAACCCAGTACCACGAATTTTTGTCGTACTTCGTTGTATCAACTTGGTAAGCTGAATACGTATTGGTAATATTTCCATAATATGGTAGGTATGGAGCGAAACGAGGACTACCAACAGAAAGCCACATTGTGCCACCACCCATGCTAGCAGGGATATTATCTTTCAATTGGAAAATGTGCGCTTCCATTACGTTTGGATTGCCAAGAGGATATTTATAGACTGGATCTACTTTTCCACGCTGAGGAATGCCCTTCCCGTCCAATTCCATTTGGTCAAGGGGTTTAAATTGCGTTCCTTCAAAACGGTTCCGCTGCATCCGCATCACATCTGCAACGCTGATTTTTTTATTGCTAGATTGCAACAAATCAAAATATTTATCATCATAATTGACTGGTGCGTCTGGGTTCAAAGCCTTAATACCAGCCCAGGCCCGTGAACGATCAGCTTCTGCCATTGGCGGATTGTAAGATTGAGAAATATGGAACTTGCCATTGATTTCCTTGTAGGAATTTGCATCTCGTGCTACTTTTTCTACATTTTCTGAAGCAATGACATTTTCCTTATCATTAAAATCAACACTTCCTAAGAAGAAGGTATTAGGGAAAATACTATATTTGTCGTCTGGATATTTAATGGCAACATATTGATGACCAGATAAGATTTCCATGTACCAGACACCTGTCTTATCTGCAATTGTCACAATGTTTCCTTCAGCAGCACCTTGTTTTTTGACAATCTCTGCAATGAGCTCCACACCTTCACGAGCTGTTTTGACATGTGGCAAGACAACCGTTGTCATAATGGATTCTGCTAGCCCTTTTTCTACATAAGGATCAACTTTCTGGATAGCTTTATTCGCCTTAGCTGATACTGTAGCAGAAATGGAAACTCCATGCTCATTGAAGCCTACTTCATCAAAAATACCTTCTTTTGGTGTAACGTCCGAAACAGAAGTATATTTATAGCTATGTGCAGGTAATTGCCATTCAAAGCCATTCGTTTCATCAATCAGTTTTTCTCCTGCTTGATTGTCCTTGGCTGGATGAACTTTAAAGACTTTGTTATGATTAGGCTCCAAATCCTCTGTACGACCATACAAAGTCGAACCATCTGCTGTCAAGTTCTTCCCAACAATAAAACCTGTGCAGGCTTCAACTGCTTGAAAAGGAAAGAGAATAAGAGCAGATAACATAATTGTTAATCGAAAAATCAATTTTTTCATATATTTCTCCTTTTATGATTGCATGTTGAATACATCAACTTTTAAGAGTGAGCATCACTCTTATTACCTTTTTAAAACCGTATACCTTAAATTTAGTATACTATTTTAAATCTATTTTAGCAAGCGCTTTCATGTACAATTTATGTATCGATTATTCTTTTTGTCCTAAAATTTACAATAAAAAACCAGGAAATCATTCCTGGGTACATCGTTCATATTGTGAAATCTTTTGCAGTATTTTTTGGTAATCAGCAGTCTCTAAATGATACGTTAACTCTTCTGGAGTGTAGGAATTTTTTCTCAAAAAGAAATCGCTCGGCACTTCTAATCCTAAAGTATCCAAAACGGTCTGAGAAAATTCTACATAAGCAAATCCAATGGCTGTAATAACATTCTTGTCTTTTACAACAGGCTGATGGAGGAAATTTCCTGTTTCCAAAAAAGAAAAATACTCTACCAACTCCATATACAGACCACCTGTGTAATACCGGCTTCTCAACAAACCAGCTTTTCCTAAAAACATAGACGATGAGGAAATAGCCGCTACCATCGTCCGCTTTGTGTCTACCCTCTCCAAAAAAGAGATTAGTCTGGAATCATAAAGGCTAACAAATGGATCTAGTGTGCCTGGCAATATGATGCAATCATACTTTTCATTTTGCACTTCTTTAAAAGTAAAATCTGGAATAACTTGCAATCCTTCTTCACTCGTATAGACTTTCTTTTCTGAAGCAAGATAATCCAAAGATTGTCCAAAAGAAAGACAAAGTATTGATGTCAAAGTTGTGATTTCCTGCAATGAACATGCTGGATACAGCAAAACTGCTATTTTCATAGATGCTCCTTCTCGAAAGGTGAGGCATACCTCTTCTACAAGATTTTTATTTCCTATGTTTATCAGGATCCCAAACGAAACTTGCGATGAAACTGAAAGCAAATGTTAGTAAGCCAACAACAATTGACAGTAACAGAGCGATCAAACGGGGGAGCAACAATAATATATTTGTATTTTTTTTCACTTCAAGAGCTGCTACTTCTGCATCTAAACGATCAAATTCTGTCTGAATACGACGGGCGACTTCTTCCAGGCCTTCATCATTCATCTTTTTGATGTCTGAAATATCAATCGGTTGACCAAAATCCATGTCCACACGCTCACCTTTTGCTAAACCTTTCAGGCTCATCGGTCCTACATAAACAACTGGAAGAATGCGTACCTTTGCCATTTTAGCAATCAGTGCAACGCCACCTTTCACATCTGTCGAATGCCGACTTCCACTTGGAAACATAATCAAAGACCGATTGCTTGATTTCAACATCTTGACGGGGTATTTAATAGCAGATGCTCCTGGATTCTCACGGTCAATCGGAAATGCACCACACATGCGAATCCACCAGCCGAAAACGCGATTTGTGAACAGTTCTTTCTTTGCCATAAAGATAAATTGCTTGGGTCTTGTTGCAAAAGCCATGTAAACAGGATCCCACCAAGTACGGTGTGGAGCCACTAAAATATAATTTTCCTCTTGGTCTGGAATGTTCTCCAAATGGTGGTAGTGAGCATTACCATTTAAAGCCCATAAAATCAACATCACCAATCTTCTCAAATATCTATAAAACATAGGCTCTCCCTTCTTATTTCTTCCATTATACCTTATCCAATGCCCACTCGCAAACTTTTTTTGCTTTAAAACTGTTACAGCTGAATGGATTCTATTAGAAATTTTATTAAAAAAATGGTATGATTATCCTCATGAACATGAAAGAATTTACAGGATTAACCCACCAGCAAGTCCAAGAAAAAATTGCACAAGGACTTACCAATAATTTTACAGCCAATACAAGTACCAGCACCTGGCAAATCATCAAGCGCAATGTTTTTACGCTATTTAATGCACTAAATTTTGCAATTGCCCTGGCGCTTGTTGCTGTGCAAGCATGGAGCAACTTGGTTTTCTTTGCTGTTATCTGTTTTAATGCCCTCTCTGGTATCGTGACAGAATTGCGAGCTAAACACATGGTCGACAAACTGAATCTTTTAAACAAAGAAAAGATAACGGTCATTCGCGATGGCAAATCTAGTCAAATCAATCCAGAAGACTTAGTCTTGGATGACTGTATTCAACTGGCTACGGGGGAGCAGATTCCAAGTGACGCAACTGTTTTAGACGGTTTTGCAGAAGTGAACGAAGCCATGTTGACAGGTGAAAGTGACCTTGTTCAAAAGGAGATTGGGGAGCAATTGCTCTCAGGAAGTTTTCTTGCCAGCGGGCGTGTTATTGCTAAAATCACTCATGTAGGCTCTGATAATTATGCTTCTAAACTGATGCTAGAGGCTAAGACTGTCAAACCAATCAATTCTCGTATCATGAAATCCATGGACAGGATTGCAGGTTTTACAGGAAAAATCATTATCCCTTTCGGAATTGCGCTCTTTCTAGAAGCACTTTTGGTAAAACACTTGCCTGTCAAAGATTCGGTTGTCAATACTTCGACAGCTCTTCTGGGAATGTTGCCAAAAGGAATTGCTCTTTTAACGATTACTTCTCTTTTAACAGCTGTCATCAAGCTGGGCTTACGAAAAGTCCTCGTACAAGAAATGTACTCCGTTGAAACATTGGCCCGTGTTGATATGCTCTGTCTTGATAAGACAGGTACCATTACACAAGGAAAAATGCATGTTGAAACAGTCAGCCCACTCACAGAAGATTTTTCAGAACAAGCAATCTCTGACATTCTTAGTGCTTATATCACTGCAAGCGATGACAATAATCCAACTGCCCAAGCCATTCGCAAGCAATTTACTACTCCGACTGACTATCAAACAAGTAATATGATTCCATTTTCGAGTGACCGTAAATGGGGAGCTATGGAAATGTCGGACTTAGGTACTGTCTTTCTCGGTGCGCCTGAAATGCTCTTTCATGAAGAAATTGAGCTAGCACAGGAAGCTCAAAAGCGTGGTTCGCGTGTGCTCGCTTTAGCTATTAGTCCTGAACGCATTGGCCATAAACACATTCACTTACCAAGTAGCATTCAACCCATTGCCATTTTAGAAATCACAGACCCGATTCGTGACGGAGCAACTGATACTTTGGAATACTTACGCTCACAAGAAGTGGGCTTAAAAATCATCTCAGGTGACAATCCAATTACTGTATCAAACATTGCTGCAAAGGCAAGATTTGCAAACTACCAAAGTTATGTTGATTGCTCAAAAGTAACGGATCAAGAGTTGATTGAGCTGACAGAAAAGACAGCTATCTTTGGCCGCGTTTCTCCTCATCAAAAGAAACTTATCATTCAAACCCTGAAAAAAGCAGGGCACACCACAGCTATGACTGGTGACGGAGTCAATGATATTCTGGCATTACGGGAAGCAGACTGCTCAATTGCCATGGCTGAAGGAGATCCCGCAACACGACAAGTTGCCAATCTCGTTTTGCTCAATTCTGACTTTAACGATGTCCCTGAAATTCTCTTTGAAGGACGCCGTGTTGTTAATAATATCGCCCGCATTGCACCAATTTTCCTTATTAAAACAACTTATTCGTTCATTTTGACAATCATTTGTATTTCTAGTATCTTACTGGGACGAGCAGAATGGCTCTTGGTCTTTCCATTTATCCCCATTCAAATCACCTTAATTGACCAATTTGTTGAAGGTTTACCACCTTTTGTCCTCACCTTTGAGCGCAATATCAAACCAGTCGAACCCGACTTTCTTAAAAAAGCTATTTTTAAGGCTCTACCGAGCGGTTTAATGGTCGTCTTTAGCGTTTTATTTGTCAATATTTTCGGTGGGCTGCATGGCTGGTCACAGGTGGAAATCTCAACTCTACTTTATTATTTATTAGGCTCTATCGGCTTTCTATCTGTTGTTCGTGCCTGCCTGCCACTCAATCTCTGGCGAATTCTGCTGATCCTCTGGTCACTCATTGGCTTCTTTGGAACAGCCGTTCTCCTGCAAAAGTACATCGAAATCGCTACTCTAACCAGCAATAGCTTCCCAATCTATATCATTTTGATGATTTTATTTACAATTACTTTTATTGTCGTGACACACATACAGAACAAACGGGAGCAAAGTTTATAAATCTTAAGAATAATACCTATAAGCAGTAAGCAAAACCGTACATTTTTTGTCTTACTACTTATTTTTGTTGCTTCTTTTCCTCTACATCATGATATAATAAGGGTATATGGCAGAAATTCTTTTAAAAGACGGTGAGCGAATCAATCAGCTCTTTTCTACTGACGTCAAAATTATCCAAAATCGAGAGGTCTTTAGCTATTCAGTAGATAGCGTGCTCCTCTCCCGCTTTCCAAACTTACCTAAGCGTGGTCTTATCGTGGACCTCTGTGCCGGAAATGGTGCTGTTGGACTTTTTGCAAGCACGCGCACGAAAGCCCAAATCATAGCAGTTGAAATTCAAGAGAGACTGGCAGATATGGCAGAGCGCTCTATTGAGCTAAATGGCTTAACCCACCAAATGCAGGTCATTCAGGATGATTTGAAATATCTCACCCACTATATCGACGGTAGTAAAGTGGACATGATTTTATGCAATCCGCCTTATTTTAAAGTGGATGAACATTCTAATCTCAATGCAAGCCGACATTATCTACTTGCACGGCATGAAATTGCGACAAATCTGGAAGAAATCTGTCAAATTTCCCAACGGGTCTTGAAATCCAACGGACACTTAGCAATAGTTCATCGTCCCGAACGATTCCTTGATATTATTGACACCATGATAGCACACAATCTAGCTCCCAAACGTATTCAGTTTGTTTACCCAAAAGCAAATCGCGAAGCCAATATGCTCCTCATTGAAGCTATTAAAGATGGTTCTCGTGATGGTCTAAAAATCCTGCCACCGCTTTTCATTCATAATGAAGATGGCAGCTACACTCCAGAAATTCATGAGATTTACTATGGAAATTAAAGCCTATATGTACGTTCTGGAATGTTCCGATGGCTCTCTCTACACAGGGTATACGACCGATGTCAAAAAACGAGTAGACACACATAATGCTGGAAAAGGCGCCAAATATACCCGTGCACGATTACCTGTTACTCTTTTGTATCAAGAAGAATTTCCCAACAAACCTTCTGCCATGTCAGCCGAGGCCCTCTTTAAAAGAAAAACACGACAACAAAAATTAGAATATATTGCAGATAAGAAAAAGTAGAAAGCGGGAGGTCTTTCTACTTTTTTGCAATGATTTATTGGTTATTTTTCTTAGAAATGACAGCAACAAATACACTCAGAAAAACAACACCGATACCAGCTAAATATGACATGCTAGTTCCTGTACTTGGTAATAATTCTTTGGTTTTAGCTAATTTTTTGTCACTTGTAGTAGGCAAAGTTTCCTTGTTCCTATTCGTTTGAGAAGACTTCCCATTTTTATTAGACGAATCAGAATCTGTCAACCCAGCATGGGAGTTTTCTCCTTTTTGTTCTTTATTATTAGAATTTTCCTTTGTTTTTTTACCATCTTCATGCTGAACATTAGATGAAGATTGATTTTCTAGTGGTACAAGGGCTTGAATGGCAGTCTGTAATGCTTCACATTCTGCATCAATTTCTGCTTGTGTCGCATCATCTTTTTGTAAAATAGCTTGCACCTCTTCTACTTGTTCTTTTAAGTTCGCAAGTGAATCCTTTGTATAATGCATAGTTTCCGCTAATTTTTCTTTTGCCGAAGAAAGAGCGGTTCCCAACTTTGTCTTATCTACTCCTTCTCTGGTTAAAAGCAAATCGTCAATTGTTCCCCATGAACCTTTATTTGCTTTCACAAATACTCCCAGTGTCACCTCTGTCTCTTTTGTTAGTGTAAAGTTCAATTTCGCTGTCTGCCAATTTGACCAACCAGCTAGTTTGACTTTTTCACTTTGAACATTTACTGCCTCAGCACGAGCAAAAGCATAAATATCTTCAGAGCCATTCGTATCACCACCTTGAATTTGAGCAGAAAATTGATAAGTTCCTGCTGGAAGTGTTATCTTTCTTTCAATGCCAGTTGTGTAATCGTTTGCGCCATTGTAGAAATTCATGGCATACTTGCCTGTTTTAGGCGTGTCTTGTCTACGCTTGATAAAATCGTTAAAAGTATAATCTGAAAGATCTTCTTCCTCAAAGCTAGAATTTGATAACAAACTCTCTTGCAGCTCTGCTTCTTCATTCTTATCATATTTTAGATTTGTATTCAACCCAGTATAAACATATTTAAATGTTGCAAGTGATGGCAAAGCTTTTCCTGTAAAATCAAACAATGCTTGATTATCCCATTCAGAGCCACCGTAATTTTCCTGATTAACATTTGGATCATACCCAATGGCGGCACTAGAAGCCCAGCCCGAACCGTATTTTTCCCAAATAGGTGTATTTACTTCTTTTCCTTTGGAACTAACCGGTGTCCAAGCTGGTTCCCAATAAAAGATGCCTAATGCACTTGCTTTATTCGCTGCATCAATGACATCTCGTAAGGCATGCGATTGCCCCTGAACAGAGGCGGGATAGCTACCTACCAGCATTTGATTTTGTGTTCGGATAACATTTTGTTGACCATCTCCATCTTCTAATGTATAGGCATAAGAAGTCTCTGCTACAAGTGTCTTTTTCCCATACTTTTCGGTCACTGTCTTTAAAACTGAAGTCAGATTATCTAAATTACCATGCCAAAAACTATAATAACTAGTAGCAAATACATCATAATCAATATGGTGATCTGATAAACCTTTTGCGTAATTTAGTATCGTTTCCGTTTTATCTGGGTTTGTAAAATGAAAAGCTATCAGTATAGTTGCATCCACTTCTCGCACTGCTTTGGCGCCTGCTGCAAACAACTGATAGCGTTCCTCTCCTGCTTCACCTGCTATCCCGCTACTCGTTGTTTCATTACCAACTTGAACCATTCCAATATCGACACCAGCTGCTTTTATTTTTTGAAGGCTCGTTTTGGTGTATTGATATAAAGCCTCTGATTTTTCAGACACATTCATATTTGTCCAATCTTTTGGTGGAACTTGACGTCCTGGATCAGCCCAAAAATCTGAATAATGAAAGTCCACTAGTAGCCGCATACCATGTGCTGTAGCTCGTTTTCCAATCTCAATTGCCTTTTCTATATCGCTATTTCCAGCGCCATAACCATGTCCGTTATGATCATAAGGATTATTCCATACTCTGACACGAATATAATTCACACCATTTTCTTTCAAAATATCAAAGATATCTTTGACATTCCCATTTTCATCTTTGTACTCTACACCACTTTGTTCTTGAGCAATTACTGTCGAGACATCCGTCCCCATGATAAAATCAGATGATAAATTTTCTACTTTATCAACACGTATTTTAGTATTTTCATTAGCTTTAATAGGAATGACTCCTCCAAATAAACAAAGGCTAACAGCAAAAACAAGCGACAATCTTAATCCTATTTTCATACAGTTTTCCCATTTCTATTTTGTTTAATATTTTAGTATTCGCTTTAAAAAACTGATAAAACAAGAAATAGGTTTTATCAGTTTTTAAACAAACATTTTATAAGAAGGCTAGTTATTCAAAATGCGAAAGAACGAATTGCACAGCGCCTTTAGGATCACGTGTCAATTTGATATATTCAGCACCTTTTGTCGCAACAAGTTTGATGCCCAATTTATCCGTATCTTTCTTAATATCTTCATAGTAAGAATTGACTTGTGGAGCTAGCACAATCATGTCAAAATCTTTCATAATATCGTAGTGCGAACCATAAGCACCAGCTGTTGAACTAAGGTCTATGCCTAGTTCTACTGCGCCCTCTGTTAGTGCATTTGCTAGCATGGCGCTTGTCCCTGCACCGGCACATAGAACCAAAATATTATGATGCTTTCCATCTGCAACCGCTTGAATTTGATCGTCTATTTCTGCTTCTGCTGCTTCTTCGAGCTCCATCACTTCTGCCTTTTTTGCTTCTTCTTCTACTAATGAATCATCGTACGCTTTGATAAATGGAAGGTAGATGAAAGAATCAACTACAATCAACAACAGCATCAAGACAATAGATAAGATTCCTGCACCCGTACCTAAAATCAAGCCAATCGGTGCTGGCGTTGCCCAAGGAAGGACATACATAAAGCTATTCATACCTAACACATCAACAAAGAACTTGAAAGCACAAACATTGATTATTGGAGTGATTAAAAATGGAATAAAGAAATAAGGATTTAAAATAATCGGTGTTGCAAACAACAATGGTTCATTGACTGCAAAGCAAACCGGAACAAAGGAAGCTTTCCCGACAGCTTTTAATTGCTTAGATTTTGCAAAGAGCATGAAGAGGAATGGAACAACCAATGTTGCACCTGTACCCCCCATTGTGCCAACGAAGTTTCCAAGCCCTACTGTCAACACGTTTGAAGCATGATGACCTGCTTTTACCAACTGTAAATTTGTTTCCACATTTGCATAAATAATCGCGACAATAGCTGGTTCTACAATTGAAGGACCATGCACACCAACAAACCAGAAGAGCGCCATTGCTCCCCAAATAATTGAAATTCCTAAATAGCCATCAGCTGCAGTAAACAAAGGTTGGAGAAGTGTGATAACAGCTTCTGCAAACGAATGCCCAAAGAAATAACGTACGATTGTATCAATCAGAACAGCAGCAAATACTGCAAATGAAAATGGAAAGACATCACGGAAAGTTTGAGAAATTGTTCCAGGAACTTCTTTTGGCATCTTAATAGTAATGTCTTTCAATACACAGAATTTATAAACATTTACCGTGATAAAAGCTGCTACAAAAGCCGCTAAAATCCCTTTTGTTCCCATGTAGCCATTGGCTAAACCGTTTTCAATTTGATCCACACTTAAAAGGAGGAAGCTCACAATGGAAGCCAACATAACAGAAACCGAATTGATAGTCTTGTTGGTCGGCATATTGCGGTTCATTGATTCTGACAAACAACGAGCGGTCGTTGCGGACACGAGAATAGCTACTACACCCATAGAATAGCCATATACTTTCCAAAGCCAGGTGGAAACGTCATTTGGCAACTTAAATCCAAAAATTTCTGGAATTGCTGCTAGCAAGATAAAAATACTTGAAAATAAAATTGCAGGCATGGCGGCTAAAAAGCCGTCACGAATAGCGCCAAGATAAATATTGCGTGATATTTTTTCAAAGAAAGGTTTTCCTTTCTCAATTTGTTTGATAATTCCGTTCATGGAATTAGTCCTCCTTGTATTGATTTTTATATAATTCAATAAAATCTACGATCAATTCTTTTAACAATAATGTCGTCATCAAATGATCTTGACCGTGAATAAAGATAAATCCTAAATCTAAATCTTCCCCAGCTGCCTCTTGTGCTAAAATCTGCGTTTGTGAATTGTGGGCTAAATTCAAATTTTCATCTGCTTCTTTTAAAGTAGCATCTACATTTGTAAAATTCCCTTGACGAACCTCTTTCAGCAAATTCAGTAAACAACTACGTGCATCCCCCGAATAAGCTACGATTTCAAATCCCAACATTTGTAATTCGTTTTTATTCATCTTATCTCCCTTCTTAAATCACAATCTTTGTTTCACTAACATGCTTGTACCAATAAGCGGATTCCTTAGGGTAACGCTTTTGAGTTTCAAAATCAACGTAAAACAAGCCATAGCGTTTATTGTAGCCATTTGACCACGAGAAAACATCCATCAAAGACCAAAGGAAATACCCTTTTACCACAACACCGGCATCAATAGCTTTGCTTAAAGATTGCAAATACACTTTCAAATAATCAATCCGTGGCTTATCCATGACGATACCATTGTCAAACTCGTCTTTATAGCCCATTCCATTTTCAGTAATATAAATCTTTTGATAATGTGGATAGTCTTTCTTAATTCTCAATAAAAGGTCATACAAGCCTTCTGGGTAAATAATCCAATCCCAGTCTGTTCGTTCAATCCCTTCCTTGTAAATCCGTTCTCCAATGCCTTTCACTTTATAAAACGAAGTGCCTTTATCACCCGTTCCATTATGATGAATAGTTGATTCGCCCTGATAAGCCTTAACAAAATGACATTGATAATGGTTGATTCCAAGATAATCATTTCGGTGACTAGCTTTTTTCATTTCTTCAAAGTCGCTTTCAAGGAATTCATAACTAGCATTGTTAGCAGCGCAAATTTCATTAAGAGCTTCCATTGTTTCGTTTGAATAATAACCTAGATAAGTAGCATCTAGCAAGAAACGAATAGAAAGCGCATCATCCAGAAAAGCTGCATACTTATCTTCTTCGCTGTCTGTTGCTGGATATTTTGTTTCCAAAGAATGCACCACTCCAATTTCACCGAGGTAACCCTTTTCCTTAAAAAGATTTACTACACGCGCATGAGCGTACATCATATTGTGCAGGCATTGAATCACCTTACTCAAATCGTACTGAATCCCCGGAGGAAAGACACCGAGCAAGTATTGATTGGTCGCCACAGGATAAATTTCGTTAAAAGTGCTCCAATGATGAACCTCTGGAAATTCTTGAAAACAAAATTCAGCATATTCCACAAACGCTTCAATCGTATCACGATTGAGAAAATCACCTTGATCAAACAAAACTTTCGGAGTATCAAAGTGATGCAATGTAACAAATGGCAGGACGTGGTGTTTCGCACATTCAGCAAACACACGGTGATAAAAATCTACTCCTTCTTTATTCACTTCACCACGTCCATTCGGAAAAATCCGACTCCAAGCAATAGACAAGCGCAAACCATTGACGCCAAACTTCTCACACAACTCAATATCTTTTGAATATTGATGATAAAAATCGCTGGCTGGATCTGCCAAAAATCGTCCTTGCTTTTCTAAAAATTCATCCCAAGCGACCGGACCTTTTCCACCTTCTTTTGTAACTCCTTCTACTTGATAAGCAGCTGTTGCACCGCCAAAAATAAAATCTTCTGGTAATTGAAACATGTCTTCTCCTTTACAATAATCTTTGAATATGAATCACCAAATACACTTTCTCATTTGGATGAAGTCCTCCACCCAAATGCTGACGAATGACTTCATAAATATCTTCGCCAATTTGATAGGCTTCTGGATAATCCTTTTTGATATGTTCTTCTAAATTCTTCATGGAAACTTTTGAATCGCTGTCATCTTGATCCAAACGCTCAATAAAGTACGTCAAATGAATCATTAAGCGATCATAAAAATTACTATTCTTTTTTGTCCGCTTAATACCATGTTTTAAAAGTTCCTCTTGCACCAAAGCAATCATTTGTCGGGTCAGTGTTTGTTCATCTTTACTAATCACGACATCTTCACCTTTCGCATTGATAAACTGTAAGGCCAACCGCCCAATCTCATCTTTTGGAAAATCCACATCCAATTTTTCTTTTAAAATCACCAAAGCATGCTCAGCAATTTTGTACTCCGTCGGATATTGCTCCGACATATCCGGCAAGTGATTACTTTTATAAGTATTTCTTTGCAGCGCTTGATAACTACAATAAATATGATCTGTCAAAGTTACATAGATGTACTCTTGAACTGGAAATTGGAACTGTTGAATACCATAATCAATAATTTCATAACTAGTCGTGATAAAGTCCAAGGGAACATCTTTTAACAAAGCAGAAAAGTTTTCGCGCGATTCTTCACTTTTTAGTTGAAAGACTTTTTCTACTCGTTCTTCTGCCAGCAAATCCCCTTTTTTCTTTTTAAAAATGATACCGAGCCCCATGACAACAGCCTGTTCACCACTTTCATTTTTGACCACCGCAACATTATTATTTAGTGGCTGGACAATTCGAAACATTTGTGTCCTCCTTCCTAACAATATTTTTGTAAAACATAAAAAAACCATAAACAAACCAAGATTTTTTACTTGGGTCATTTATGGTCTCGCCTAATTTCTTAGTTACAATCCATGTTTTATTTAACTTTATGAATAGAGTTTAACACATTTTCAAACTTTTGTAAACCCTTTCTTACTTTATTTTTTAAAAATTTATACAAAATGGATAATTTGTGTAAATTTAAAATCTTTCATTCTATACTTTTAAAAACAGCTTACTTCTGCGCAATACCATTTGGGATAATGACTTCTTTGAGCAGTTTCTCTTCTTCCTTGATGCGATTATACAAAACTACCGCATACAGAGGAAATAGAATACAAAATGAAATTAGTGCATGACAAAGTAATGCTAAACCAATCAACTCTGGAACGATATTCAAGAAATAATTTGGGTGTTTCACATAGCGGAAAAGCCAATGATCGACAAACTTATGATCGTTTACAAGCATCAATTTCACTGTCCAAATGTCCCCTAATAATTGCGTCACAACATAGAGCATAAACATTGAAAATAGCAATAGCCCCAAACCTATAGCACTAAGTGCGTCAAACCAAACCTGACGTATCGTAGCTTCAGCAAAGCAAGAAAGGTAAAATAAAATGTGAAGAATAGTGATATACTTAGTATTTTGCACGCCATATTCGCGCCCACCATTTGCCAATATCGCTTTCTCATTCTTCATCGATATTTTTAGAAATACCAACCGAAATACAAATACCGCTAAAACAATAAGTCCTGATAAAGTCATACGACCTCCTTATAATAAAATAATCTATTTTATTATATAAAGTGGGGATTTCCTAAGTCAATACATTCAAAAAATATCATATAAACTGTAGAAAGAATTTACAATGTTGTTAGTTCGATTTCGTCTACAATTCGTTTTACATCGGCTGGGTCTACTTTTGGAGTCCATTGCAGGCAGTTAGCTGTTGCATAAGCACAGGCACGAATGACAGCCTCTCTATCAACTCTCCCCTTACTTTCTAAAGCATGGCATAGACTTCCAAGGAAAAAGTCGCCTGACGCAATAGGATTTTTAACATGAATTATTGGAAACGTCAGTTGGAAAACATCATCCTGCAGGCGTGCTACGACTCCTTTTCCTCCCATTGTCACAATGAAATAGGGAATTTCATCATATTCTTTGAGAAGTTTTGCTGCTTCTTCTGCAGTTTCAACTGGACATCCTGTTAATTCTGCCAATTCTTCATCGTTAATTTTTACAATGTCAGGTTGTGCTGAAAAAGCTGCTTTTAGTGCGACACCGCTTGTGTCTACTACTAAATTCACATTCTCTGGCAAAAGACGACCAATTTGTGCAATATAATCATCTGGCATCCCTTTCATCAAAGAGCCAGAAAACACAACGCTATCGCCAGATTGAATGCGCTTTATAAGATTTGCAGTGAATTGTTCTAATAAATCCTTATTCAGCTCAAATCCCGCTTCATACACAAGATAGGTCTTTCCTAATTCTGTATCAATCATAATTGTACAAGTACGCGTATTTTTATCAACTTCTGTCACAACGAGCGGAATACCGTCTTCTTCATTTAATTGTTGAATATATTCGCCCATTTTGCCACCTAACATTGTATGAATGCAAAAATTTCCTTGTTCTTCGCCTTTTTCGCAATTCAGGACATAAGCCACATTAAAACTCTTTCCGCCAGCATTTTCATGCACTTGACTTGGTCGGTTGACCACATCTTCTTTAAACTGACTAAGTAAAACTGTCCGATCCAAAGCTGGATTTGGACAAACTAAATGGATCATGTTTCTTCCTTTCTTTTTTTTCAATCAAAAGCCAGACTATTTCAAAAGGAATAGTCCAGCTTATTGTTATTTTATTATTCTATTTTGCATTTGTAGCGTATTCTTCATTTCGCTTAATCATTTGTTTTCTATACCAAGCAAAGATACCAATATAGAACACTAGAAAGACAATAACACCAAAGATAGCTTTGATATCGCCTGTTGTAGCATTTCCGATTGTCCAACCAAGTAATTTTTCAATTGGACCTTCAAGAGTAGAGTGGGTAATCAATTGTGTGCTAGCTACCCCTTTAGGAAATGCATCTACGCCTTTCGCTAAGTCCGTAACAAATGGCGCAATAAGTGTTCCAGATAGAAGGAAGAGCGGAAGCAACAAAGTTCCAAATACAATCATTCGGATAAGCTTACCACGTGTAACAACCAGAAGTGCTGGAGTAACACCCATTGCAATAATCCCAGCAAGTGGCAAAATACCATTTCCGACTTTAGAAAGAAGGACTGCTTCTACTAGCATAATTGGTGCTAAAACATTGGCACATGCCCAGATTTCTGCACGACCTGCGATAAATGGCCAGTCAAGTCCAATATTGAATTTACGTCCTTGAAGACGTTTTGTTGCAACATTTGTAATTCCTTGTGAAAGAGGTTCTACTGCCGCGATGAACCAAGAACCAATAAGTGAGAACAATTCCAAGCAGACACCAGCTGTCAAACCAAGAGACAACCAACCTTTGATAACAAGTGACCATTTTGCTGCTTCGGCAACGCCAGATACTGGATGCGGCGTTCCCATAATTCCAATTACAATCCCAAGGATAAATCCAATGAAGAATTTAGAGCCCCAGAAACCAATTTTCTTATTCAGCTTGGCAGCGTCAAAATCATACTTATCCAGCCAAGGGAAAAATTTATCAAAAATCTTATCCAAAACCATAATGACTGGATTCATCATGTAGTTCATGTGAGTAGATGTCATTGGAGACGAACTTGGTGCATTGAGCAAGTCATCAAATGTTGGCTTCATTAAGTCCGAGTTAATAATTTTCATTACTCCAACGAGTACAACGGCAAGCGTTGCGACAAAGAGAGAAACACCTTGGCTAACACCATTATTGTCCGCATACCATTTGATCAACAGACCTGTGATTGATAGATGCCAAATATCAAAAATATCAACATCTAAGGTATCTGTCTTTTTTGTAATCAACATCACAACATTGACGATGAGCATAATGAGTAAGAAGTAAAGCGTCCAAGCAGAACCCCATGTAATCGTCGCCAATGGTGCCCAACCAACGTCTGTAATATTAAGTTGAATTCCTGTATTTTCAACGAATTTCGCAAGTGAAGCCGAGAAAGCACCATTTAACATACCGATAATAGCACCAATACCCGTAAGAGCTATGGCAAGTTTAATACCACCTTCCAAGGCTTTGGAAAACTTCACTCCAAAGCATAAAGCAAGCACCGTCAAGACTATCAACATGATAATTGGTGCACCCATATCCAAAATGGGTTTAAAGAAGCGATTCGCTAAGTCAATAATGACATTCATAAAAAATCCTCCCGATTTTATTTTTTGAATGATAGTGAATGAAAAGTGAAATAACTATTTCAGTAGATAAAAATTGTTTTTATCTAGCGTTTCAATTTTTCATTTTTTTGTTTTTTTCTAATGAATTACTTTAACTAAGTCCATGTTCCTTAATAGCTGCTTCAATATTGTCATATACTGGTGCACTCATGGCTGGAATACGGAATAAAATTGGTCCTGCTTCAATAACAGGAATCCCCGGTTCAAATCCCAAATCCGTGGCTGCTATTGGTGTGAAAATATCATAACCTTTTATCAAGTCTTCATTCACATCTTTGACCATTACCGCATCGCATTGGACATCATAGCCGCGATTTGAAAGTTCTTCTTCAAGAGCATTTTTGATTTGGTGGCTTGAGTTTACTCCTGCTCCGCAAGCTGCTAAAATTTTAATCATTGTAACATCCTCCATTTTTATTTTTAATGATTTATTGTTTCCGATATATAATGAAATAGTTTATCTGCCTCATCCAGCTCGGATAAGGACTCTAGGTTGCCGTCAGCAGTAAAGAAATCCATCAATTGAGCCAATATATTCGTTTGACTGGCATTAGAATTATTGATAATGAAGAACAAAAGCGATACTTGTACTTCATTTGACGGAACAATCATATTATGAAAAGTCACCGGCTGATCTAAGCGGACTACAACCACCTTTTCTGCTAAATTATGGACAATATCCGTATGCGGAATTGCTACATTCGGCAAATCTTTCCCTAAAAATTCCATGTCCAGCCCCGTAGGAAAGGACTTCTCTCGCTCAATCAAGGCGTCTTTATAAGAAGACGTTACAATGTGCCTCTCCTCAAGGAGATTTGCAACCTGATTGAAAAGCTCTTCTTGACTGTCAGCATGCAGACAAAAGACTAAATCTTTATCGAACAACTGATAAAGTTCCATCATAGCCTCCTTCTATTTTGTTCTATTTTGTTTATAACCAAAGTATATCATTATATGTAAACGGTGTCAATAGTTTGTTTTGTTTTTTTATGTTATTTTTTGTTTGACAATATTTGCATGAGATGTTATGATGTTGTTGTGAAATAAAAAAAGGAGGTATAACAATGAAAGTTATACTAGGTACAGACCGTGATGGTTTTGAGTTAAAAAATAAAGTAAAAACTCATTTACTCCAACTTGGTTATGACATTAAAGATCTCAACGAACAAGAAGGTGCTGCTGATTTTGTCGACTCGACAGATGCTCTTGTTGAAGAATTACGAAAAGATGATACTGCCCGTGGTATTTTGTTTGATCGCTTTGCAATTGGTTCTTATATGGTTGCGAATAAACACCGTGGCATCATTTGTGCTGCTGTTTCAGATGAGCATTCTGCCATGATGACCATTCGCCACAATTCTACACGCATTATAACTCTCGGTGCAGCTATTCTCGGTGAAGAATTGGCAAATGCCTGTGCAGAAGCTTATTTAAAAGCTGACTATGATGCTGGACGCCACCAAGTTCGCATTGACATGCTTAATAAATTATGTTAAAGGGTAGGAGGAAAAATTATGAAAATCGCTCTCGGCTGTGACCATATCGTAACAGATACAAAAATGAAAATTTCTGAACATTTAAAAGACCTCGGTCATGAAGTCATTGATGTCGGAACCTATGACTTTCACCGGACTCATTACCCAATCTTTGGTCGTCTGATTGCAGAAAATGTTGTTTCAGGAAAAGCTGATCTTGGAATTGCCCTTTGTGGTACAGGAGTCGGTATCTCTGCTTCTGCTGACAAAGTTCCCGGTACTCGTGTAGCTCTTGTTGGTGACGTTCTAACCGCACGCTATGCAAAGAAAGAACTCAATGCAAATATCATCGCTTTTGGTGGACGTATTCTTGGTCAAAATCTTATTCATAATATCGTTGATGTCTTTCTTGAAACAGAGTACGAACCAACAGAAGCCAACAAACAATTGATTAAAAAAATCGATAATAGCATTGAAGTTAGCCCTGAAATCGCTAAAAATGACCATATTTTCGATGAAGAAAATGCTAAATGGGCTCGCGGTGAATACCACGACTAAAAACTCAATACTCAGAAAATCAGGCTCAGTCTAATATGGACGAGGCCTGTTTTTTAATAGGATGTGTCAATACCGCACGCACTAAAGATACAAAATCACCTGCTCCTCTATGAACAGGTGATTAAAATATTAACTATAAAACATTTGTATATGATTTATACTTTTCCTTGACCTTTGGTGAGATATGATCATCTGTGATTACTGCATCCAAATCATCCAACTGATAGAAACAATAGAAAGAATAGCTGTCAAATTTGCTATTATCCGCCACAATGTACTTTTCAATCGCATTGTTCAAGATAATGGCATTGCCATTTCCTTCTTCTTCATTGGCAGTCGTGACATTATGACCGTCAATTCCATTGACACCAATAAATGCTTTAGAAACTTTGATTTCTTTCAATAATTTATTAGCAAATTGTCCGACAAACGTTTGTGTCTTCACCCGATAACGACCGCCAATCAGGATAATATCACAATTGGGATTATCTTTTAATTTTTCAAAAATAGGAAGCGAATTTGTCACAATACTCACACTTTTATCAGCCAAATAATCTCCGATAAAATCCGTCGTTGTTCCCGAACCGATAAAAACTGTATCACCAGAAAAAATCAAATTGGCACATTTTTGAGCAATTGTTCGTTTTTCTTCAATATTTAACATCGTTTTTTCAGTATGGGAGGCTTCATTCAAGCCATTTTTTACTTTTTTGTGAGCTCCTCCATGAACACGAGTCAACAAGCCTTGCTTTTCCAAATCAATCAAATCACGACGTATCGTCATATCTGTTACATCTAGCAACTCTTTCAATTTCTTGACAGAAACCACTCCCTGCTGATCCAATTCTTGGAGAATCACTCTATGCCGTCCTTCTTTCATTTTGTCTCCTTTCTAGTTTTATATAATTTTATTCCTCAAATATATTATACAACAATTTATTCATTTTGAAAAATTAAAAACAATATTTTTTTGATTTTTGTAAAATATTGTTTGACTTTGTTTTGTTTGTATTCTATAATTAAACTATACAAAACAAAAGGAGTCTAAATATGACAACAAAACAAAAAAAATTAAAACGTTTATGTGATAAAAACGGAATTATCGGCGCTTTAGCTATTGATCAACGAGGAGCTTTGCGTCGCATGCTTGGTGAAGATACTCCAGTTGAGCAATTGGAAACCTTTAAAGTGCTAGTTTCGAAATACTTAACAAAATACGCTTCTTCTATCCTTCTTGATCCAGAGTTAGGTTGGAAAGCGGCGGAAGCTCGTGATAAAAACGCTGGATTATTAGTTGCCTATGAAAAAACAGGTTATGACAAAACTGTTCCCGGTCGCTATCCTGACCTCGTCGAAAATGTCTCCGTCCAACGCCTCAAAGCAAATGGTGCTGATGCTGTGAAAGTCTTACTCTATATAGATATTGACGAAGCTAGAGCAGTCAATGACATCAAAGAAGCCTTTATCGAACGGATTGCTTCTGAATGTAAAGCAGAAGACATGCCATTTTTCCTTGAGTTGGTTTCTTATGATGCCAAGGTGACAGATGAAAAGGAATATGCCAAACTCAAACCTCGCAAAGTCATTGAAGCAGTGAAGCTTTACTCACAAGAACGATTTGGCGTAGATGTTCTCAAAGTTGAAGTTCCAGTCAATATGAAATATGTTGAAGGATTCGCAGAAAATGAAGTTCTTTACACCAAAGAAGAAGCTGCTGCCTTCTACAAAGAACAAAGTGATGCAACTTCTCTTCCATTTATTTTCTTATCTGCTGGAGTATCCGCACAGCTTTTCCAAGATACACTTCGCTTTGCTAAGGAATCCGGCTCAACTTTCAACGGTGTCCTTTGTGGCCGTGCAACTTGGGCTGGTGCTACCAAAGCCTATCAAGAAGGTGGCGAAGCTGCTACAATTAAATGGCTTGAAACAATAGGTAAACAAAATATTGTTGAATTAGATGCCGTTCTCCAAGAGACTGCTACGCCTATTGTATTTAAATAACTTTGTATCTCCTTATAAAAACATAAAAAGACGAATTGCTATTCGCCTTTTTATTATTGTATAATTACTTATCACCTTTATTACGGATGACAAAACCTGTTTTCTTCTCACTTGAAGTATTGCGAGGTTTTTTGTGATCTTTGCGGTAACGCTTTTCTTTGTCAAAGCGATCGTGGCGACCACTCTTTTTGTAATTGTCACGCCCATTAGTACGGTCACGACGATCATTACTACGACGCCCATTTTTGCTATTACGATTGCCTTTATTAGCTCCCGAAACATACTTAAATGGTAATGGCTTTTCACGCGCGATTTCTACTTCTGGTAGAGTGTCTGGATCTTGTACGGTTAAGGTCAATATATATAAAGCCAATTCTTCCGGTGTAAATTCAGTTGCCAACTTGCGAGCGTCTTTGCCAAACTTTTCAAATTGGTTGCGAATGTTTTCATCCGCAAAATCTCGCTCAATCTTTTTAAGTGCAACTTTTTTCTTAGCTTGAAAGGCTTCTTCTGCAGTGGCTGGTTTCATGCCTTTCATACGTTTTTTGGTCAAACTTTCAATGATTTGAAGATAACCCATTTCATTTGGTGCAACAAATGTAATGGACTGACCAGATTTTCCAGCACGACCTGTCCGCCCAATACGGTGTACATAACTTTCTGGGTCTTGTGGAATGTCATAATTGTAAACATGTGTAACACCAGAAATATCCAAACCACGCGCAGCAACGTCTGTCGCAACAAGAACATCTAAATTTCCGTTTTTAAAGTCGCGAAGAACACGGAGACGTTTTCCTTGGTCTAAATCACCATGAATCCCCTCTGCGCGGAAACCACGGATTTTAAGCCCACGAGTCAATTCATCAACTCGGCGTTTGGTACGCCCAAAAACGATAGAAAGTTCTGGTTGTTCCACATCCATGAGACGTGTCATGGTATCAAATTTTTCATTTTCTTTTACACGGATATAATATTGATCCACCAACTCCGTTGTCAATTCTTTTGCTGCAATTTTGACATGTGTTGGCTCTTTCATAAACTTCACGCCAATCTGCTTGATAGCATCTGGCATAGTAGCTGAAAAGAGAAGGGTCTGACGCTCTTCTGGCACGCGGGAGATGATTGCTTCAATGTCTTCTAAGAAACCCATATTGAGCATTTCATCCGCTTCATCTAAAATGAGCGTTTCTACATGATTGAGTTTCAGTGCTTTGCGCTTAATGAGGTCTAATAAACGTCCTGGAGTTCCAACGACAATGTGCGCACCTGAACGGAGAGCCTTGATTTGCTTTTCAATGCTGGATCCGCCATAAACAGAACGGACTTTCACACCTTTGCTTCGACCAAAGCGGAAGAGTTCCTCTTGACTTTGAACAGCCAATTCACGAGTTGGTGCAATGACTAAAGCCTGAACAATAGGATTTTCTGTGTTAATTTTTTCAAGAGTCGGAAAACCAAAAGCGGCTGTCTTTCCTGTACCAGTCTGAGCTTGTCCAATCACATCTTTTCCTGCCATAGCAAGCGGGATTGTTTGTTCTTGGATTGGGCTGGCTTCCACAAAGCCCGCTTTGTCAATTTCTGCTAACAATTCAGCAGATAAATGTAATTCATTAAATTTCAATTTTTTCTTCTTTCTAAAAAGGCAGTGCGAAGCTACCTTATAAAACATAGTTATTTGCAACCTATCTAGTATAACACAAAGAATGATAAAAAGATAGGTTTTATTTTTTACTTCCACGCCGTACGCATGAAGAAAATGCATGTAACCCTTTTTTCCGGAATACATGCATTTTTCAAAAAAATTTTCAAACAGATTTACCAATTAAAACTAAATACATTCATTTTGAATGAATTATAGCATAAATTATACTTAAAAAGTGATATTTATCGTGAAAACACGCTAATTGAAAACGATAATTTCTTCATGCGCTTGGCGTGTTTTACTTTTTATTGGCCAGCCATTTTAAAGCTTTGGTCAATACAACCCACAGAACGAGACTAATAACAACAATATAAATCCAAGCATTTTTATCATTAGACAATGGAAGTGGCACATTCATGCCAAAGAATCCCGTAATAACTGCAAGGACTGCTAAAAGGACTGAAATGATTGTTAAAACGGTTAAATTATCATTTAGATTATTGTTCAAAATGTTATTGTAGGAACCAGATAGTTGACTGAGAACTTGAGAAATCAAGTCTGTCATTGCTACTAACTGACGAGCTTCAATCATGACATCGTCAAACTGCTCTTTTTCAATCTCATCCAAATGACGATAAACAGCATGTCCTTTAATATGCTCCAATAACATGCGATTTTGCTTTGCAGCTGCTACCAAATAGACTATGGAAGTTTCTAAGTCTGCTAAAACAAAGAGATTTTTCTTGGTGGTCGTTTTGTGCAATAACTGATTAATATGATCCTTTGTCTCATCCATTTTTTCAATAATGGGATAATAAGAATTGCACACTAATTCTAAACTAGCAAATAGAAACTTGTACACTGTCACAGGTTCATGATGTTCAATATAGTTTTTCATCATATCTACGACATAAGTATTTGCTCGATTGCTGACTGTTAAGAGTTTGTCTTTCTGTACAATAAAGGTCATAGGAATAGTTTCATAATAGTCCTTATCCCTTTTTAAGTTTAATACGTTGAAAATAAAAACGACTGTTCCTGTTTCACGATTGTAATCCATATGTGCTCGTTCATTTTTATCTAGCGCGTACTCAATCGTTTCTTCATCAATATTGTATTCCTTATAAGAATCTGGATGTTGACTTAAAATATCTGCATCTAAGTTTATCCAAGACATTCCATTTTTCAACTCTTTTTCAATAAACACACTTTTCGCCTTTCTTGACTTTAAATAATCTAAAGGATTGAGAAAAACGCTCAATCCTTCATCAATCGTTATTGTACTTCTTTATCTAATGATTGATATGCTAACAAACGAACTCACTTAACCCAGTTCTGTTTCAAAAATCATTATGATAAAACTCCAACAATAGCATAGTTTTTAAGTGAATCACTTCATTAATATGCCGTGGCAAGTCTCACATCTTTTTAATTGAGTTTGAACTAAATCCTCTGAAGATAGATAAAGCTTCCTATTTTTCCTAGCGTTACGACACGGAGTCAGACGAATCAATTTTATTCGTCTGACGAAGTTAGTAAGGCAGTTAACTAGTCCGCCTACAGCGGCTAGCGTCCAACAATTAGGAACCTTCAGTTCCAATTGTTGGGACTGAGTTACGACACGAAGTCGAACAATTTGATTTTACTTATTCGACACAGTTAGTAAACCGTTTAGGCAGACCGCACATAGCGGCTGCCGTCCAATGACAGTAACTTCAGTTACTAGTCATTGGCAACGTCTTACATTTTCTCTAACTGAGTTCGAGCTAAATCCTCGGAAAATAGATAAATCCTCCTAGAAGCAATCGCTTCTTCGTCAGATTTCCTAATTTTCTATCGGATTTTTAACGCTCTCACATCTTCTCTTCCAACTTGACATCTGGATATTTATCGGCAAACCAGCGCAAGGCAAAGTCATTTTCAAAGAGAAAGACAGGCTGGTCAAAGCGATCCTTGGCTAAAATATTGCGGCTGGAGGACATACGCTCGTCCAGATCATCTGGTGAAATCCAGCGGACAGTCTTTTTGCCCATGGGTGTCATGACTACTTCGGCATTGTATTCATTTTCCATGCGGTACTTGAAGACTTCAAACTGAAGCTGACCGACAGCCCCCAGCATGTATTCACCGGTCTGGTAGTTGGTGTAGAGCTGAATGGCTCCTTCTTGGACCAATTGCTCAATTCCTTTGTGGAAGGACTTTTGCTTCATGACATTTTTAGCTGCAACCTTCATGAAAATTTCTGGGGTAAAGGTTGGCAGCGGTTCAAATTCAAACTTATTTTTACCAACTGTCAAAGTATCACCAACTTGATAAGTCCCTGTATCGTAAACACCAATGATATCACCGGCCACCGCATTTTCTACATTTTCA
This sequence comes from Streptococcus sp. HMSC034B03, assembly GCF_001838575.1. Taxonomy (NCBI): domain Bacteria; kingdom Bacillati; phylum Bacillota; class Bacilli; order Lactobacillales; family Streptococcaceae; genus Streptococcus; species Streptococcus sp. HMSC034B03. The sequence continues at coordinate 102,182 of NZ_KV837633.1, read as the reverse complement.
CGTGATTCTGCCATAAACTGAGTGACATTTGAGAGTTTGACAGCTTTTTTGATACGGGTCAGATTTACACTCATACCGCGCTCAAATTCGCCCGATACGATGCGGACAAAAGCAATGCGATCACGGTGTCTTGGATCCATATTGGCTTGGATTTTAAAGACAAATCCTGAAAAATCCTTATCCAGCGGACTGATTTCCTGATTATCTGTGGTTTTGTGTCCATGAGGCTCTGGTGCAAACTCCAAGAAAGTGTCAAGAAAAGTCTGCACTCCAAAGTTAGTTAGGGCTGAACCAAAGAAGACAGGGGTTAATTCCCCATTAAAAATAGCTTCCTGTGAAAATTCATTTCCCGCTTCTTGTAGGAGTTCAATATCCTCCAAAACCTGAGCATAAAAGGGATTGTTGCCAAATATTTTTTCTCCCTCTTCGATGCTGGCAAAGCGTTCATCACCTTTATAGAGCTCCAGCCGCTGATTGTGCAAATCATAGAGACCTTCAAAGGATTTCCCCATCCCAATCGGCCAATTCATCGGATAGCTGGCAATACCAAGTACTTCTTCTAATTCTTCCAGCAAATCAAGGGGTTCACGTCCGTCGCGGTCCAGTTTATTGATAAACGTAAAGACTGGGATATTGCGGTGTTTGACAACCTCAAAGAGCTTTTTAGTCTGGGCTTCAATCCCTTTTGCAGAGTCCACCACCATGACTGCTGCATCCACAGCCATGAGGGTACGGTAGGTATCTTCTGAAAAATCTTCGTGCCCTGGTGTATCAAGAATATTGACCCGTTTTCCAGCATAGTCAAACTGCATGACAGAAGAGGTCACTGAAATCCCCCGCTGTTTCTCAATATCCATCCAGTCAGATTTGGCAAAGTTTCCGGTCTTCTTACCCTTGACCGTACCTGCTTCACGAATCTCGCCTCCAAAGTAGAGCAACTGCTCTGTAATCGTGGTCTTCCCTGCATCCGGGTGAGAGATAATCGCAAAAGTTCGGCGTTTTTTTATTTCATCTTGAATCGTCATTATATCCTCTTTTTCTTTTTTATACTTTTTCTTTCGATTTCTGTGAAAACTCTTATTACATTGGACTGCTCCTAACTTGTTTCAACCTACCTATTATAGCGGATTCAAAGGATTTTTTCAATTGCTTAGAACATATAAAAATCGCTCTGTTCGAGCGATTTTCTGTTTCTTGATACAAGAGACTACATTTTAGAATCTCACAATCACACTAGCAAAGAGAAAAATTACCAATATCATGATTAAAACCAGTAAATAAATAATCCGTTGTTTTCTCATTTGAAGTTCTTCTTTTTCTTCTTCCGTCATAGAAAAAACAGCCTTGTTTCGGTTTAATAAGTATAAAATCAAGCCTTCTCCCCGTTGACCGCCAGCTGCCAAAACTCCCCAGAACTTAGGATGTTTCATCCCGCGAACCGCAGAATCTAATTCAACTAGTTTAAACAATTGATACACAAACAGCCCATTTGTTACGACGAGTAAGCCAATCAAGGTCAATAGATACCAAGTCATGATAGAACCTCCTATATTTTACGAATAATTTGTACTAATATATAACCTGTGGTGCCAACCACCAGAGCTACTGCCAACAGGGTCAGCAGATAACTCTTGGAGATTGGAATGATAAAAATAAAGAAAAGGAATAAAAGACAAATATTACATATAAAAGCCAGTAAAATCTTTTGGTTGCTCTTTACAACGTTCGTCGAATTTTCTAAGTGCTGAATCATGCGCTCATCTCCTTTCAGCAATTCATCCAAACTAACCTGATACAAATCACTTAACTGCAAAACATACAAAATATCCGGATAAAATTTTTCTGTTTCCCAATTTGAAATAGTCTGTCTAGATACATTTAATTTTTCTGCGACATTTTCCTGTGTCAAGCCACTCATCTGACGTGCTTCTTTTAACTTTCTTCCAATTTCCATTACCTCACTCCTATCTTTCTACTTTTATTTTACTATTTTCGTTTATAAAATCTAGCAAAATTTTTTACATTGAGAAAAAACAATAAAAAATCCTGCCAAATAAATTTGACAGAGGATGTAATGCTTAAAGCTTTAAACTAATTTTGATTGCTTTTTCCATCGCCTTTTAAAATATTCATCAAAAAGGAGCAAAGCGGTGGCCAGAACCAGTGAGACAAGTACGTAATTCACCCAGATCCGGTCTCCTTTTATAAGCGGGGGATGAGTCATCAATCCATAATTTCCACCAGTGACGGCATTGACACCAACTAAAAACAAATCCAAGGCAAAAGTGTAGCCTACAATCACATACTTCTTCAAAATCTGCTTGTCATAGTGGTTGATAAGATAAACCAGCGAATTAATCAAGAGGCAGTAATGCCCCAGAAGAAATGAAAAACTAGTGATATGCGGAAAATCATAGGGGTCAAAAACTGGATAACCAATGGCAAAAATCGCCCCGCTGACACCTAAAAGAGCAAAATACTGTTTGCTTCGGCATTTATCTGGCAGCAGCAACATGGCAAACATGGCTAAGCGGCAATGATAAAAAGGCAGATTATTTGCAAATGAAATATGGAAACCAAAATACCAAGAATAAAGTATAACTAATTGAAAAGCTTGTAAATATTTAAAAGTTTTCTGATACAGTGGGGTTTGCGCATAGCGAACTGAAATATAAATGAGGAACAAGAGAATTCCTATCATCGTCACATAGCCCATAGCAGAAATGGGAGGCGGTGCTGTCTTTTGAGTCGTTAAAAAATCATTCAGCATAGCTTAATTTTCCTGTCTTACTGTTTCTCCTTGTTCTCGTCTAATTTGTTTAAAGATCAGAGAAACCACGAAAATTGCTAAAATCAAGATCAATGAAACAAAAATATAGTTAGCAATCATTCCATGACTTCCAACTAAAGGTGGTACTTTCAAAAATCCATAATTTCCACCACTCACCAAATTTACAAATAGTAATAAAAGATTCATACTAAAGCTAATCTCTCCAATTCGCCGTAAACTCAATAACTCGCTATCATAATGATTCAGCAAATAGGTGAGAGAATTTCCCAAAAGAGCATAGTGACCAATTAAATAGGAGACTAAAGTGATGTGAGGAAAAGCAAATGGGTCAAATAAAGGATAGACCAATGCACAAATAGGTCCAAATACTCCTAAAAGCGCAAAATACTGTTTATAGGTTGAAGAATCAGGCAGTAGCAAAACAGCAAACATCGCCAATCTGCAATGATAAAAAGGAAGTGATTCAGAAATTGGTGACAAGGTCACAATATACCAGCCATAAAGCACTAAAATTTGTAAACCTTGTACAGCTTTCAAAAAGTTCTGATAGCGCCTGTTTTTATGATATTTTACAGCACTATACATGACATAAATGATTCCTAAAAACATCATTCCATACCAAAATGGAGTTAATTGAGGGGCCTCCGTTTTATGACTTGTAAAAAATTCTTGTAGATTCATCTCCTACTCAACCATCCTATTACTTAATTCTTTGATAACACTCAGCTTTCTTGTTGTGGCGACAATACCTAACTTCTTTTCAAGAAAATTATTATTTAACTTCTTTTTTTTGGCATCTCTTGGTAAATACATATAAAGGCAAGCAGTTCCAACTGCAAATATTTCGTCCATAAAGTTCATTACTTGCAGTTCTGCCAATTGCTCCGTTGAAATGTAATTGTTTGTAAAAACGAGATGAATCCGTGACGAATCCAACTCCTCAGAAAAGGGATTTCCTAAAATAGCCCTTTCTAAATCGGACTTTTCTTTTACGATAATGGATAAATTTGCACCAATGCTTTCCAATATCACCTGATGCATGTGTTGTGCTAATTCTTCAGCTGGTAGGCTTGTTTCGCAAATCACATTACCTGATTGAATATAACTTGAAACATTATCTAAACCAGATTGTTCCAACATTTGAACCAAATCACTCATCTTAGGGATCCGATTTGGTCCTGTTGGCATCACGCCACGAAGGAGGGCAAGATACTGTACTTTATTGTTATCCGTCATTCTCCAATTTCTCCACTAAACTAGCTAAGTTCATAGAGTTACTTCCTTTTATCAGCAATTGGTCCGTTGGTTTGAGTGCTTCTTTAACAGCTTTTACTAAGTCAGAAAATTGATCTTTTTCAGCATTTTTTACAAAATAATGGGCTTTCCCAGGCGGGAAAATTTCCTTAGCATAGGCAAATAGAGCAGCCATGTCCTCTCCATAAAGGAAAATTTCTGAGAGAATTTCTGGATTTAGGCTGGTTATCATGGCACCGTGCATTTGTTTAGAATCAGCCCCCAATTCTTTCATATCAGCTAAAACTGCCAGTTTCCGACCTTTTTCATTAAACGGAATCGTTGAAAATGTCTCTAAAATCAATCGCATAGCGGTTGGATTGGCATTGTAAACATCTGAAAGGATATCTGCACCATTTTTAGCTTTCTTCCACTCGGTGCGATTTCGTGTTAATTCAAGCGTGGCAAATGCTTTTTGGATCTTATCTTGTGTTACTCCTTCTTTCAATGCCACATAAGCTGCAATCATGGCATTTGTTGCATTGTATTTTCCAGTTACTGGAAGGTCAATGGCGTTATCTAAGAAATTGGTTTCAAAACTCAAACTATCTTTTCGTTCTTCTAATTTCGTTAGGAAAATATCTTCGTCTGGACCAAAACGGACTACATTTAGCTGGCTCGGTAGAAAATCATTAATAATCTTGTCCGCTGGAACAACCAAAAGAGCCCCGTCTTTCATGCCGTCGACAATTTGCATTTTTCCTTTTGCAATTTCATAACGACTTTTAAAGAATTCTAAATGCGCTTCGCCAATCAGCGTCACAATACCTACTTTTGGCTGCGCAATTGTGGACAGAAGGTGAATATCCCCCATGTGATCTTGCCCCATTTCCAAAACCAATTTTTCGGTGTCATCTGGCATGTGTAAAACCGTATAAGGAAGACCAATTTCATTATTGTAGTTTCCTTGCGTTTTATAAGTCTTGTAAGTTGTTGACAAGAGGTGAGCCAGCATATCTTTGGTCGTCGTCTTACCGTTAGAACCCGTAACTGCAAAGACATCTACCTTCATTTTTTCCAGATAATACTGTGCCAAACGCTGCAATGCTGCCAACACATCATCAACTAAAATATAAGGATAGTCGTCCAATTCTTTTTCTGACAAGGTTGCCACAGCACCATTTTCAAATGCCGTCACAATAAAATCGTGCCCGTCACGTGCTCCTTTAAGAGGAAAAAACAAGTCTCCCTCTCCAATCAATCGACTGTCAAATTCTGCCTTTCCAAATGTACAATCTGGAAATTGATGAACATCATTTTGTGCTTTCAATACAGAAGCTACTTCATAGAACGTTAATTGCATTTTTTCACCTATATGTCTTAAATTTCTCTAACTCTCTCATTATACCACAGAATAACCTACTTTTACACACACTCGCCAAAGACATACTAAAACAATAGAAAAAAGAACCTTTTGGCTCTTTCAATCTTGTCTTACAACAAATGCTCTTCATGTTTTGTAAATGTTTCTTGCGCTAAGAGAACTAATTTCTCAATCAAATCTGTATAAGAAATGCCCATATTTTCCCAAAGCAGCGGATACATCGACCATTGAGTGAAACCTGGCATCGTATTTAGCTCATTAAGGAAAATCTCGCCCTTATCAGTATAAAAGAAATCGCAGCGAGCTAAACCAACACCGCCAATAGCATGGAAAGCTTTTTCTGCATATTGTCGCATAGTGGCAATGACATCTTCAGAGAGTTTTGCAGGAATATCCATGGTGATTTTGTTGTCAATGTACTTGGCTTCGTAGTCATAGAAAGCAACATCTTTCACTACCTCACCTGGCAAACTGCTTTTGACTCCTTCATTCTCAAGTAAACCAACTTCAATTTCACGCGCATTGACACCTTGCTCAATCAAGACACGGCTATCATATTTGAAAGCCAATTCAAGAGCAGAGCGCAATTCATCTTGATTTTCAGACTTAGAAATGCCGACACTAGAGCCCATATTTGACGGTTTTGTAAAAACTGGATAAGTTAGATTGGCTTCTACTGCTGCAATCTTTTCGTCTATATTTTCCCCTTCAATCACTGCTACATAGGGAACTTGCGGAATGCCAGCAGAAGCTAACACTCGTTTTGTCGTGATTTTGTCCATAGCCACACTAGAAGAAAGGATATTGCAACCCACATAAGGCATTTTCAACACTTCAAGAAATCCTTGGATAGACCCGTCTTCTCCCATTGGACCATGAAGAACGGGGAACACAACTGCCCCTTCTTCGTAAATATCACTTGGTTTAATCTTTTGACTTTCAACAACACTATCGTTTGTCATTAATTTTTCATTGTCAGCAGGTTTGCTTGAAAATTCTTGCGTCTTGATAAAGTCACCCGCTTGTGTGATAAAATAAGTCTTCACAAAGAATTTATCATAGTCAATCGCACGCATGACACTCTCCGCTGATAAGACAGAGACCTTTCGTTCGGCACTGCGACCACCGTAAAGGAGAATAATTTGTTGTTTTGCCATTTTTATACCTAACCTTCTTATCTTAAAAGAAATTTACAAATTTAATCGCTTTTTAGTATATCATATTTTAGATTGTTTTTGAATAGAAAAAGAGCTTCCATTTTCTTTTAAAGGAAAGCTCTATTTTCTTTTTTACAATTCTGTGCGATTCTCAATAGCCCGAAGCAGTGTTACTTCGTCTGCATATTCAATATCAGAACCAACTGCTAATCCACGAGCCAGGCGCGTTACCTTGATACCAGCTGGCTTTAACACCCTCGAGATATACATGGAAGTCGCTTCCCCATCTGCTGTCGCATTGGTTGCCACAATTACCTCTGTTACCTCACTATCCATCAACCGTGTAATGAGACTTTTCAGATTGATGTCGTCTGGTCCAATACCATTCATAGGAGAAATCAATCCCTGCAAAACATGGTACAAACCATGGTATTCTTGAATATTTTCCATAGCAGATACATCTCGGCTATCTTCTACAACCAAAATAGTAGATTGATCCCGTGTCTCATCGGTGCAGATAGCACAAGGATCATCATCCGTTAGATTACCACAAATAGAACAATAGGTCAGCTCACGTTTTGCTGCAAGCAAATTTTTAGCAAATTCATTGACATCATCATCACTCATACCAATGGTATAAAACGCCAAACGCGTTGCTGTTTTTATGCCAATTCCTGGTAATTTTGAAAAGCTATCAATCAATTTTGCAATCGGTGTTGGATAAAGCATAGTATCCTTTCTAATTCATTGAATGCTGTTGATGATACAAGTTAATAATATCACGAGTTATACTATGGCTAACGGTTGACGATAAGTTTGTATTGTGCGGGAACACAACTGCCACTGCAATCTGCGGGTTGTTACTTGGCGCATAAGCCACTACATTCGTATTAATGGCTTCCTTTCCACCTGCAAAGGTTTCTGCCGTCCCTGTTTTGGCGCTAATCGGCACTGCTTCACCTTGTGACAAAGTACGCCCTGTAGTAAATCCGCTTGTACCATGAACTACCTGATAAAAACCTTGTCGAATCAAATCCATATTCTCTTTTGAAATATCAACTTTATTCAGCTCTTTGGTTGACTTGGATTCAATCAGCTTTCCAAGCCCGCCCGTCTCATTGTTGTCATAAATTCCTTCTACTAAGTGTGGTGCAATACGAGTACCGCCATTAGCTACCGTTGCAGCATATTGCGCCAACTGCATTGGAGTATAGTTATCAAACTGCCCAAAAGCATTGGTTAAGTAGTTCGCAAACGTATAATTCTTAGGTGTGTAGCCTTCTGATTCACTTGGCAAATCAATTCCTGTAGATGCCCCCAAGCCATATTGAGCAAAAGCTTTACGCAATTTGTCCATAGAGGAGTTCAAATTCGTCAAATCAATTGCCATATTGGGCGTATAAGGCGTTCCCATCATATTTAAAGCTAGCTGAACCATATAAGTATTGGATGAATATTCTAGTGCCTCTAAAGCCGTAATTTGGCGAGCCCCATATTGTGTGAACCAAGAAGTGATGGCAGAGGAACCTCCAAAAGAAATCGGTTGATCTGTCAGAACTTGGTTACCTGTGATAGCTCCAGATTCCCAGCCAGCTGTTAAAGTAGCTCCTTTCACCACAGAACCCGGCACAAAGTTGTTCATAATCGTTCCAAGAGAGTCTGTTGTTAGTTCTCCTGTATTGGTATCGTGCTTCAGACCAGCCATGGCTAAAATAGCACCCGTTTTAGGATTCATCGCAACAGCATAGACCCCTTCAGAATATGTCGCATTTCCGCTCGCTAATTCCGCACTAAAATACTTTCTCAAAATGTCTTCTACACCGTTCTGAAAAGCTAAATCTGTTGTTAATTTTAGATTATTTCCCTTACTACCATTGAAAATATTTTTCACGCTTTCCATATTTCCATTTTTATCAAGATTGATTTCTTTGACTGCGCGTTTTCCTTGAAGTGTAGACTCATATTGTTTTTCCAAATAACTCGTCCCAACACGATCATTAAGGGAATAGCCTTTTTTCAAATAAGTATCCACTTCTTCTGCGGGCAGCCCTGCCTTTTCACTTGAAACACTTCCGATGATAGAAGACAAAGAAGTATCCAACACTTTCCTGTCCCAGCTGGTGGTAATACTGATACCAGACAGTTCTTTCGAGCTAGAGGCGATTGTCGCAATCTGATCAGCTGATAAATCATCCGTACGAATATTTCCCGTCTCAAAATTAGAAATAGCATTCATCTGACTAAACAAATAAATAGCTTTTTTATCTTCATCTGAGTAGTTTAACTTTGCTACATCAACACTCTTAACGGCATTATTATAAATCTTAGACTCTGCCAAACGATTTCCATCTGTACCATATTTTTTATTTTTAGGTAGCTGATTAACGACCTTCTTATAAACCTCGCTGTCTGCCAAATAATAATCTACTTGTTGACGCTCAGTAACATCTGCGCTGGAAATAGAAACCAATGGAAGCAATTTTTGAGCAATTTCTTTAATCTCTGCAGCCGTCATTTTGTTGCTACGTGTGAAAGAGACAACTTGTTTGGTTGTATTTTCCACCAAAGGTTTCCCACTCGCATCATAAATCTGACCCCGAACCGAACTGGTTGTCACTTTAGTCTTGCTAGCTGTCGCTAATTTTTTTGTATAAAAATCTCTATGGGCAACCTGCATATAGCCCAAACGCACAATTAAACTCATAAACAGTAAAATCACAATTCCAAATAATAAATTCAAGCGTCGTGGGATTGAATGGCTATTAAATGTTCTTTTTTTCTTAGACATGGTATCTCTCATTCTAGTCAAAATGCTATCTTTTATTGTACCATAAATCCACCTAAATGAAGTCGTGGAAAATGGAAAACATTGATAAAAAACACAGCTAAAAAATGAAAGCTTTGCATAATATTAAAAAGCCCTGCTTACGCAGAGCCTCTTAATATTATATTGGACTTATTTTCCAAGATTATTTACTTGCTAAATATTACAGCAAAGTAGTATAGTCTAACTTCTTTTTCTACTCACTAATCATCTAAAATAATACAAACTGAAACAAGTATAGGAAACATAAAGGGTAGTAAAACAGGAACTAAATAGATGAGTTCAGCAGGCAAGAAAATAGTATCTTATTGGGTGCTATTTTTTACATATTTTACTTTTTATTTGCGCTTATCTAATTTTAAAATTTCATTATATACATCTTTAATTGTTAAATCAATATCTTTTTGATTCAAGTTTAGAATAGGAGAATTCTGTAGTTTTAGACTTTCGGTTTTACTATATTTAGTTTCTTGCGGTTTAAAATAAGTTTGAAAAATTAGTGACATAAAAATCTACCTCCTCTTTCTATTAGAATACTCCAAATTTTTAGAGATGTCAAAATATTCCTTCCTGTTAATCCAAATTGGTCCATCTCCTTTCGATATCACTAAAACATCGACTGGTCCACCTACTGTTTCAAGTGAATCTGTTATATGACGTTTAAAAGATGTTAAGTTTACTAAAGTTTCAGCCATATTTGCTAGTTCTGGTAACGCTAACGTTCTTACAACACCCAAAATTGGATTTATAAATTGTTGTTTCTGCTGTTCACTAATCTGAGTGATTATATTATACTTCTCATCTTCTGATAAATTATTTAGCCCAATAATCGACTGACTTACTACTTTATTCATAAAGGGATCCATCCCTGTCAAGATAGTTGAAATCATATCTGATTGGGCAAATGGAACAATGGAGGCATCGCTGTTTAGAAGGTCCACATTGTTACTATTAGTCTTTTCAATTTTTATTTCATCTCTAAAAGCATAACTTATTTCATATGATACCAAAGAAGGAAATAATTCTTCACTACCGTATCCACCTATAACTACCCCAGAAATCGAATCAAAACTATTTTTAGAAATTACAATTTGGTATGACAATTCTATAAAGATATCCGTTATTTTTTGTAAATGCTCGTCTGCCAAGTAAACATTCTCTCGTAATATACTTTTACAATATTCTGAGAAGTCTGAGTCAAAAGTTCTCTTATCAAGATTTTCTAATAATATAATATCGTTATCTGTGTTAAGGTTTTCAATAATAATTTCCGAAATAATTTCAATTATTTTTTCTTGAGAAATTGGGAGTTCTGGATTATCCGCCTGTATATTATTGACTTTTTTACTTGAAACCTCCAACAACTTCTGTAGTAATGATAAAATGACAGATTGAATCATTCGTTGTGAAATAGTATCATTTTTGAATTTTTCATTTTTAAGAAATTCAAGAAAAGCTACGGAGCAATCTTCCAATCTATCAAATATTTTAGTACAATACTCTTTCCTAAATTCCTTGATAATAATTTCCCAAGGTATATCCATAAACTCAGCATTCCCATAAATCATAATCCCGATATCATGATGTCCACCAAGAGAAAACAGTTTATTTACTGCGTTATATGTTTTTGCTTGTCCCTGTCCAAAACTAACAGTTACCGCACTATCAGCTGCTAGGACGATACCATGCTTGTTTAATATACTAATCTCAGCCGTCATATTCCACCTCTTTTAATAAATCTAGCTTACCTGTTCGCCCTCTAAGGGTACAACTGCCAAAGTTTTCCCAAGACTTGCCAAGACTTTTAAAACAGTATCAAGTTGTGGACTTGTCTTACCTGTTTCCATTCTAGCAATAACTGGCTGACTTACTCCGCTTAGTTCCTCAAGTTTTTTCTGACTGATCCCTTTTTCATTTCTAGCATCAATCAGCTCACTCATGATTGCCACGCGCATATCACTCTCCAAAATTTCCTCTTTGGAAAAAAGTTCAGCTCTCACATCTTTCCAGTTACTACCAATTGCACTATTTTTCATTGTATAGCCCTCTTTCTTTTAAGTCGCGTAATTCACGCTTTGCTTGTTCAATTTCTCGTTTTGGTGTTTTCTGCGTCTTTTTCATAAAATGATGCAACAATACAAAGTTGCCATCAATCCAAGCAACAAATAATATCCTATCCCTCAATGGTCTAAGCTCCCAAATTTCAGCATCTAAATGCTTAATATACGGTTCTCCTGCGCGTGTACCACGTTGGCTTAGTAGTTCGATATAGTCATTTATCTTGTTTAGTTTGATACGACTATCCTTGCCTTTTTTGCTGGCAAGTTCACGCATATAATCTAAAACCGGCTCATTCCCGTTTTTATCTTTGTAAAAATAGATATTATGCATCAAGATACCTCTTTTCTTAGTTCTATTATAACTCAAAAGTTATTAAATGTAAATACTTTTAAGTTATTAAATTCTTTTCTAAGTACTTTTTCCTAACTTTAATTCTCACACTTCTTCTTTTTTAGATGCGGTTACTTTTCTTCTTTTGTTGGCTTATTTGTTTGGGTTAGATCTTTTATCCCATCTCTAGGCAATTTCCGACCTCCTTTCAAACAGAAATATCACAAGTATTTCTACTCATGATTTCATTGTATGTTATAAAAATAAGGATGCTTTAAGCTATTTTTAGCAGCTTTTCAATATTATTAAGTAACTCCCTATATTTAGGATTGTCATTTTTATTGTTGATAAGATACTCATTTGCGACAATGTTTAGAGATTGATAAAGGCCACCCATGATGCCAGATTGTTCATCTGTCATTTTGTCTATTTTTGAATATTTATTATAATACATCTTGCAATTCTCATAGATACGTTCGTTCAATTTATCATACAAATCAATCATTTTCTAATTCTCCTATCTATTATTTTTCAACAAAGTTAAACTATTTATAGACCCTAAATCCAGCCAGTTGCGATCCATACAATAAAAACCCCATCTCTGGGGCTAAAATAAGTAGTCGGACAGATTTGCACCGCCATTTCTCTGTAATAGAGCGTATTCCTTCTTCAAACCACTGCTCTACTTACCCTGTTCTTATTATCTCATATCTTATTGACTTTAGCAATAAAATCAATTTTTTACTAACTTATGATAAGTAGATATATCAGATAATGGAATAATACTAAAATATAAAACTTTGTTAGCTACTGGATGTCGTATCGGTGAGTTGTTAGCTCTTGAGTGGTCTGATATTGACCTAAACAAAGGAACTATTAGCATTACCAAAACAATTAACCGATACAATAAAACTAATAGTCCAAAGTCTAAATCTGGAATAAGAGATATTGAGATTGATAAAGCTACTATCCTTATGCTAAAACAATACAACAAGCGCCAACAAATACAATCATGGCAGCTAGGGCGCTCTGAAACAGTTGTATTCTCTGTATTTACAGAAAGGTACGTTGAAACCAACGCATTACGTAAAAGACTCAAAAAACATTTTAAAGCTGCTGGAGTATCTGATATAGGATTTCATGGTTTTCGTCATACTCATGCTACTATCATGTTATATAGCGGTATAGAACCTAAAGACTTACAATATCGCTTAGGCCATTCTAATATTTCAATGACTTTAGATACCTATGTTCATGCTACCAAAGAGGGAGCAAAAAAAGCCGTCTCAATATTTGAGGCAGCTATCAATAATTTATAAGGGTGTTCCATTTTGGAACTACCCTATTACTATACAAAAATCACAAAATCTAAAGCACAGGGTAGTTAAAAGGGTAGTAAAATCAAAAAACACTCTAGGAGTACAGCCTAGAATGCCTTTAAATAAAGGATTTTCACCCTTTAAACTATCAAAATACTTATTTTCCAAGATAGTATTCTTTCACTAGATTCAATTTTTCATCAAATTCAAATACAAGTGGTGGGAAGTTAGGAATTTCCACATTCATGATTTCGTCATCTGACAATTTTTTGATGTGTTTTACAAGGGCACGAATAGAATTACCATGTGCACCTACGAATACATTTTTACCGTCTTTCAAAGCTGGAGCGATTTTATCTTCCCAGAATGGAAGAGCGCGTTCCAAGGTTACTTTCAAGTTTTCTGCATCTGGAATAACTGAGTCATCAAGATTTGCATAACGACGATCAGTGTGTGCTGAATATTGATCATCTTTTGCCATAGCTGGTGGCAATACATCATAAGAACGACGCCAAATATGAACTTGTTCGTCACCCCATTTTTCAGCTGCTTCAGCTTTGTTTTGACCTGTCAAACCTCCATAGTGACGTTCATTCAAACGCCATGACTTTTCAACTGGCACCCAAAGTTGACCTGCCGCTTCAAGGGCAAGATTTGTTGTTTTGATAGCGCGTGTCAAAACAGATGTGTAAGCTTGGTCAAACTCAATACCAGCTTCTTTAATCAATTTACCAGCATCAATAGCTTGTTGCGTCCCTTTTTCAGACAAATCAACATCAGCCCAACCTGTAAAGAGGTTTGCTTTGTTCCATTCAGACTCACCGTGGCGAGCAAAAACTAATTTTACCATTAGATATCTCCTTTGATTTTTGAAAACTGTCTCACAGTCACTCCTATATTTTACAAAATTTTTTCAAAAAAATCCAGTACCAACGGGAGAATATTCCATTTTTGCCAATTTTCTTTATTCAAGTAGTGTACATGAATATCCTAACCATTTTTCAAACAATTCGGACAAATTCCATACATCAAAACTTGTGTCTTTGTAATTTTATAACCTGTTTGTTCTTCAGCTTCACGCTTCAAATCAGGAATATCCACATCTTCAAAGTCTGCAATTCGATCACATTTTTCACAGACAACATTCAGATGTTCATGCCCCATAAAATCAAAATAGGTTGTCTTATCATGGCTAATTTTAATTTCTTCTACAAAGCCCTCTTCCACCAAAACTTTGAGATTGTTATAAACTGTTGCCAAACTCATATTAGGAAAGTCTGGAAGTAAATCATGATAAATTGCTTCCGCACTTGGGTGTTCATGCGTCCGAATCATATAGGCAATGATTGCCTTTCTAGTCTCTGTAATACGCACTCCCTTTGTTTTCAATCGTTGAATAACGTTTTCATAATCACCTTGAACTGTGGTTTCTAAATAAGGATGTGAGTTCATTTCCTACCTGCTCATGATTTTTTCCTTTATTATATCACGAAAATAGAAAAATGCATATTTAGAATGATTGTAAATAAACGCAAATGATAAAGTTAGTCTCCTTGTCTGCCCTTTTACAAGAAAAAAACTATTGCTCAACGCCGAAACGTTGAAACAATAGTTTTTTTAAAATTGCATTATTTAACAGCATCTTTAAGAGCTTTACCTGCTTTAAATGCTGGTACTTTAGAAGCTGCAATTGTGATTTCTGCACCAGTTTGTGGGTTGCGGCCTTTACGAGCTGCACGTTCACGAACTTCAAAGTTACCAAAACCAATCAATTGAACTTTTTCACCAGCTGCAAGGTATTCAGTTACTGCTGCAAATACCGCATCAACTGCTGCTGCTGAATCTTTCTTAGTCAATTCTGTAGCTTCTGCTACTTTTGCAATCAAATCTTGTTTGTTAGCCATTTAACAAATCCTCCAAAATATTTTATGAATTAGTAGTCACTAACTCTAACAAGTATTATCATATCTAAAAAATGTTATTAGGTCAAGCACAAAACGAACTTTTTTCAATTTTTCCAAAGATATCAAACTTATTCATAGCGAACGAGGATTGCCCACGCATTTTCACCTGTATGTGTTTGAATAATAGAACCAGTCTCCAAAACAGAAATCGTTTTTTCCACACACGGTTGCAAAATCTGTTTCATTTCGTTCGCCAATTCGGCAGTTCCTGCATACGAAATTCCAATCTCTGCTACTTTTTTATCTTTTAAGCTTTCAACTAAATCATTAACCCATTTTTTGAAGGTTTTTACACCACGCCCCTTAACAATCGGTTGTAATTCATGGTTTTTCATTTGCATAACTACTCGAATATTAAGCAACGAACTGAGAAGCCCAGTCACACGACCAATACGACCACCTTTTACAAGATTTTCAAGCGTTGACACACCGATATACAATTCTGTTTTTTCACGTACTTCTTCGATTCTTGCTAAAATAGCATCAAAGTCTGCACCTTCTTTTGCTAGTTTTGCAGCTTCAACCACTTGAAACTTCAAAGCTTGATCCGTAAAAGAGCTATCAATCACTGTTACATCTACATTTGCCAAGGTTGCCCCTTGTCGTGCAGCTTCGACCGTTCCAGACAAAGCATGCGACATATGGATAGAAATGATTTTATCGGCAGTTTCTCCGAGTGTTTCAAAGATTTCTGCAAAAACACCAACTGGTGGTTGACTGGTTTTCGGTAGATTTTTGCTTGACTGCATCAAACGAAGAAACTCTCCTTCTTTTAAGTCAGCGTCTGAATAAACAACACCGTCTACCATTACAGACAAAGGGACGATTGTAATCTCTAAATCCTCTACAACTTGCGGTTCAATCGTAATAGATGAATCCGTTACAATTTTGATTTTTGTCATGGTTTTCCTACTTTTATAAATTTTATCTATTTAATTTATTATATCAAAAAAATAACTTTTTGTGGAATAATTTTTCTGGATAAAATGTGTAAAAGGTGTGTAGAGCTTTCTATTTTTCTAAATAAACAGAATTATTAAATTTTCAGAAAATAATTAACACTCTTTTATTTTTTTGTTAGCCTAGTGATGTATCTTATTGAAGCTGTTGCTTTGAAGAAAGGGTTGATAAATGAAACAGACAAAATTTTTAGGAATTCTTTGTCTCGCTCTGGTTATGATTTCAATTACAGTTGGTTCTAGTCACTTTTCGTGGTGGCAGCTGCTACATGGAGATAAGCAGACCGGGCTGCTATTTTGGGAGTCACGCTTGCCAAGGACAATTAGCATTCTCCTAGCAGGGTCTAGTATGAGTATTGCCGGACTTCTTATGCAGACTGTTACACAAAATCATTTTGCTGCTCCTAGTACAGTTGGAACGGTCGAGGCTGCGAAATTTGGTATGTTGCTTAGTTTATTTCTCTTTCCGTCAGCCACATTAGCGCAAAAAATGCTATTTGCTTTTGTATCTGCTATTTTTTTTACGATTATTTTTATTAGATTTATCAGAAAATTCTCATTTAAAGAAAAATGGTTGTTACCGCTTGTCGGGATTGTTTACAGTGGAGTAATTAGTGCAGCCGGAGAAATCATTGCTTATCGTTTTGATCTTGTCCAAAGCATGACTTCATGGACACAAGGCTCTTTTTCCATGATTCAGAAACATCAATATGAATGGTTATTTTTAAGTTTGATTATCTTGATTGCAGTATGGAAGCTATCAGCCACGTTTACCATTATGAATCTAGGGGAAGACGCCAGTCATAATCTAGGCATTTCCTTTTACCAAATGGAGGGAATGACGTTGTTTCTCATTGCATTGACGACAAGTGTGACGATGATTACAGTCGGCTCTCTTCCATTTATCGGAATCATTGTTCCAAACATCATTCGGAAATTTTATGGTGACCATATCACGCGCATTAAGGGGCTGACCGCATTAACTGGTTCCTGTCTCATCTTGGTCTGTGATATTGTAGCTCGTCTAGTCATTCGCCCTTACGAAGTTTCCGTCAGCTTGATTTTAGGAATTTTAGGTAGTTTGGCTTTCGTATATCTTTTATGGCGAGGTGCTGCTCATGAATAAAATGAAGAGTCAAACAAGAAATCGCTTACTTTTATTGCTTTTGGTAGCTAGCTTGAGTGGCTTGTTATATCTCATGCCAATGGACTATCCTTTAACAGGTTTTATTATGAAATTGCGCTCGCAAAAGTTACTAGCCTATCTCTTAGTCGCCATAACTGGAGGTCTTGCTACAATCAGCTTTCAAACAATCACAGAGAATCGTTTTTTAACACCAAGCATTCTTGGAATGGAATCTCTCTATGTCTTTATGCAGACGATTTATCTTTTCTTTGCTAGCAAATTCATCGGCAATACTGGTCATCCTTTGCTTGAGTTTATCTTAGTCTTACTCATACAGTGTGGCTTCTTTTTCTGCCTGCAACCTGCATTAAAAAAGCTACTCCAGCAAGGATTTGTATTTATTTTATTGATTTGCATGGCACTAGGGACGCTCTTTAGAAGCGCCAGCATATTCTTGCAGGTGCTAATGGATCCTAACGAATATGATAAACTGCAGACAAAACTATTTCCTTCCTTTCAACGAATGAATATGGATATTCTATCTGTCGCTGCAATTATCATTGGACTAGCAGGTTTGTATTTGTTAAAGAAGAACGCTATTTTGAATATCTTTCATTTGGATAAAAAGACAGCTACTATTTTAGGTGTAGAAGTTGAAAAAGAGCAAAAAAAGATACTATGGGCAATTGTTTTGCTGACTTCAACGACAACTGCTCTCGTTGGACCTATGATGTTCTTCGGCTTTATGATGTCCAATTTAGCCTATCTGTTAATCAAAGAATACCAACACAAATGGTTATTCTCAGTAGCAATTTTACTCGGTTTTCTTTCTCTAACTACTGGGCAAATGCTGGTAGAGCGCGTCTTTCAGCTCCAAATCAATGTCAACATGGTCATTGAGCTTGTCGGAGGGTTATTCTTCTTTTATCTTTTAGCTAAGGAGGCAAGACGCTAGAATGCAATTAAAAAACGTTGGCAAATCATTTGGAAATCAAGCAATTTTAGAAGATATTCAACTGAATATTTCACCGAGCAAATTCACCGCCTTTATTGGACCAAATGGTGCTGGAAAATCAACGCTGCTTTCCATTATGAGCCGTTTGCTCAAGAAAGATCACGGTTTTCTCAGTATCAAGGGAAAAGAAATTGAAGCTTGGAACTCAAAAGAGCTCGCCAAAGAATTAACCATTTTAAAACAGAAAATCAATTATCAATCTAAATTAACGGTTGAAGAATTGGTTTCCTTCGGTCGCTTTCCTTATAGTCAGGATCGTTTGACAAAAGAAGATTTCAAAAAAGTAGAGCAAGCACTTGAATATCTGGACATTCTTGATTTAAGAAATCGTTTTATTGATACACTCTCCGGAGGTCAATTGCAGCGCGTTTTTATCGCTATGGTGCTCACTCAAGACACTGATTTTATCCTTTTGGACGAGCCACTAAACAATCTAGATATTAAGCAAAGTATTTCTATGATGAAAATCTTGCGGTCTCTCGTTGATGACTTAGGAAAAACGATTATCATTGTCATTCATGACATCAATATTGCCAGTCAGTATGTTGATGAAATTGTCGCCTTTAAAGACGGAAAAGTCTTTTATCAAGGTACAACCAATCAGGTCATGAGAAAAGAAATTTTAGATCCATTGTATGAAATGGACATTACCCTTGGGGAAATCAATGGTAAGAAAATCTGTGTTTATTTATAATATTAAAATTGGAGGAATTTTAATGAAAAAGAATACAAAAACACTACTTCTATCTCTCTTCGCAGCTGTTGCAGTTGTGCTACTCGCTGCTTGCAGCGACAATAAACAGTCCAATTCAAAAACGACAAACTCTTCATCTGCTTCTAGTGAAGTCACTATCAAAACAGCAAATGGAGATGTGAAAGTCCCTACCAACCCTAAAAAAATTGTAACACTGGATTTAGGTGCAGCTGATACCATTCGTGCTTTAGGAAAAGAAAGCAGCATTGTCGGTATGCCAAAGAAAACTCTGCCTGCTTACTTAAAAAATTTACCAAGTAGCATTAAAAATGTAGGTAGCATGAAAGAACCGAATATGGAAGCTATCGCAGCTTTAAAACCAGACTTGATTATTGCTTCTGGTCGTACAGCTCAATATGTCAAGAAACTCAAGGAAATTGCCCCTACTGTATTATTCCAAACAGACAACAAAGACTACTGGGGTTCTACCAAGAAAAACATCCTTTCTTTAGCAAGTATCTTTGGAGAAGACGGAACCAAAAAAGCTAAAAGTGAATTAGCTACATTAGACAAGGAAATTCAAACCGTTGTTGCTGCCAATGAAAAATCAAATAAAAATGCTCTTGCGATGATGTTAAATGAAGGTGCAATATCTGCTTTCGGAGCTAAATCACGTTTTGCTTTCCTTTACAGTACTTTGAAATTCAAACCAACAGATGCTAAAATCAAAGAATCAAGACATGGACAAGAAGTCAGCTTTGAAAGTATCAAACAAATCAATCCAGACATTATCTTTGTTCTGAACCGCACTCTTGCTATCGGTGGGGACAATTCGGCCAATAAAGACTTACTGAATAACTCACTGATCCAAGAAACAAATGCTGCTAAAAACAAAACTATTGTAAACTTGACATCCGACCTCTGGTACCTAAGCGGAGGCGGACTCGAATCCACAAAATTGATGATTGAAGATGTAAAAAATGTAGCTGGGAAATAATATAAAAGAGCTGGAGAAAACCTTAAATGCATTTTCTCCAGCTCTTTTATCATCCTCAACTTCTAATTATCCTCTACCGCGAAACCATCATTTGTGATGAAATGATGTTCTAAAATTCCCTCATTTCCAAATAAAACTCCGTGGAGAACACCGCCATAGACAGCACCGCCATCCATGCCAATTTTTTGATCCTGCGTTTGCCAAAGGTGACTTGTCCCAGGCATCTCAGAAAAAAGATAAAAAGTCGGAGTATGCCCAAATACAATTATCTTTCCTGTTTGATTAAGACCTTGATGAAAGGGCTCACGTATCCAAACCTTTTGATAATCGCTTGTTTCATGCCAATCTTTTAAAGTTAAGTCAACTCCAGCGTGTACAAAAATATAGTTATCTGTTTCAACAAAGAAAGGCATCTGACGAATAAAAGACACGAGGTCTGGCGCCTCTTCCGACACGCGCTTCGCGTCTTCAACTCCATCAACAGGAGTATCTAAAGGTCGCCCCAAAATGGAATTGATTGTTGTGTCACCGCCATTGCGACGATAATGAGCATAGCCGCTCTCAGGATTGTCCAGCCAAGTTAAAAACATGTATTCGTGATTCCCAGAAATACAAATCGCTCCTTGCTTGTCGACAAGACTTTTCACACACTCTAAAACCGCTCGGCTGTCCTCGCCACGGTCAATCAAATCTCCCAAAAAGATGAGCTGACTTTCTCCATCCCATTTTTTGAGTAATTCTTTTAGCATTTTTGCTTTTCCATGTACGTCACCAATTACAAAATAATTTGTCATGATTACCTCCTGATAACAACCCATTTAGCACAAGCCAAAGAGTATTTCATTTTTTCAAGAGCTCTCTAGCCTGCGTGAGGGCTGCTTGGGTCACATTTTCACCCGCCAACATTTTGGCAATTTCTTCGACACGCTCCTCATCTGATAACAAGCGAACAGTTGAAACGGTCGAATGTTCATCAGATATTTTCTCAATGAAAAATTGATAATCTGCAATGGCAATCACTTGTGGTAGGTGCGAGATGGCAAGAACTTGTCCATTGGAGCCAATTTTATGAATCTTTTGAGCAATAGCTTGTGCAACACGTCCCGATACACCTGTATCTACTTCATCAAAGACAATGCTGGTCTTGCCTTCCTTGCGAGAAAAAGCAGACTTGATTGCCAACATTAAACGAGACAATTCACCACCTGAAGCAACCTTAACGAGCGGTTTGTAATCTTCACCGGGATTGGTCGAAATATAAAATTCAACGTGTTCATTCCCATCGCGGCTAAATTTTCCCTTGGTAAATTGAACTCGAAAATTCGCCTTTTCCATATAGAGGTCTTGCAGTTCTTGCTGAATCTCTGCTTCTAACTGCTGGGCTAATTCGTGCCGAGCCTGACTAAGACTGCTTGCTAGAGAAACCAAGTCTTTTTCCAGCTTTTTCAGCTCTTTGTTCAAATCATCTGATGAAAGATTTTTCCCAGTAAGTAGAGCATATTCTTTAGAAATCTGCTCAAAATAAGCTAGGACATCATCTACTTGACCGCCGTATTTGCGAGTAATACTATAGATTAAATCTAGGCGACTTTCTACTTCTAAGAGACGGCCACCATCAAAATCCAAGTCTTCTAGAATATCCTCCAAACGCTTTGTCACATCTTCCAACACATAGTAAGATTCAGAAAGGTTGGTCGCAATTTCTTTGTAAGTGGCGTCATAGTCTTCAATAGCTTCCATGTCATTCATGGCAGAACGAACATTCGCTAAACTAGAAAATTCTTCATCATCCAGCATGGCATAAGCATTGGTCAAAGTGTCCGCAATCTGCTTATGATTGAGCAACTTATCACGTTCTTGATTTAAAGCTAAATCTTCACCTGCTTTTAAATTAGCTGCTTCAATCTCTGCAATTTGATATTCCAGCATGTCAATCCGCGCTTTATTTTCTTCTTGATTCTTTTGAATTGTTAAGACCTGCTTACGCAACTGACGATACTGGTCAAAAGTCTGTTGATAATCAGCTTTGAGCTTGAAAAATGCGTCAGCTCCAAACTCGTCCAACATGGCAATATGCAGCTGCGGTCGCATGAGTTCTTCTTGATCGTGTTGACCGTGAATATCCACCAAATGCTGTCCAACAGCTCGCAAGACAGACAAATTAACCATTTGACCATTAATACGACTGACACTACGCCCATTTTGAAAAATTTCCCGCCGAATAATCAGCTCCTCTGTCATATCAAGCCCTTGCTGCTCAAAAATTTCAACCAAAGCCTTACTCTGCTCAATTGCAAAAAGCCCTTCAATCTCTGCTTTTGATGCACCGTGACGAATCACATCTGTTGTCGCGCGGCTTCCTAGCATCATGTTCATAGCATCAATAATAATAGACTTTCCAGCCCCTGTTTCACCTGTCAAAACGGTCATGCCTTGCTCAAAATTGAGGGAAATCTCTTCAATAATTGCAAAATTTTTAATGGAAATTTCAAGTAACATAGGCTATCTACCAATTTCTGATTTGTTCCAATACCTGATGAGCCATTTCTTCACTACGGAAAATAAGGAGAATCGTGTCATCATCGGCTAAAATACTAAAAATGTCATTAGAGAAATCTTCTACAATTTGTCGCTTCACAAAAGCTGTGCTTCCAGGGACAAGATTGAGATTGATCATATTTCCAAATAGCTCAAACTTTAAAATATTATTGTCCGCCAACTTCAAACTCGTGCTAGCTGATTTCGGCAGTTCATAAATATAAGTGTTATTTTTCAGTGGGATTTTGACAATGCCCAATTCTTTAATATCACGCGAGACAGTCGCTTGAGTAGCTGTAATTCCTGATTTCTTCAGATATTCTACAATTGCTTCTTGTGTTCCAACTTTATAGTCCGACACAAAATGTCTAATTTTTTCTAATCTTTCCTTTTTATTCATCTTTAAATTCCTTATGTGCTGTCTCTACGACCGTTGTAATCATTGCTTTTACTAGTTTTTCAGGATGAGGATTTTTTTCCAAATAAGCTAAAAATTCCACATTCCCATGCCCACCTTGAATAGGGGAGAAATCTAAATCCTTGACGGAAAATCCTGCTTCAACCATAAAGTCCGTTACTTTTTCTAAAACTGCTTGATGCACTTTTTTATCTTTCACAATCCCATTTTTGCCAATCTGCTCTCTTCCTGCTTCAAACTGAGGTTTGATAAGTGCAACGACTTTTCCATTTTCAGCCAAAATCTTATGCAGAGCTGGCAAAATGAGACCAAGCGAGATAAAACTGACATCAATGGAGGCAAAGCGAGGTGTCTCCTCAAAATCAGCTACTTTGGCATAACGAAAATTAAACTGCTCCATGCTGATAACACGTTCGTCTTGGCGCAATTTCCAAGCCAGTTGATTGGTACCGACATCTACCGCATAGACCTGTCGTGCCCCGTTTTGTAGCATGACGTCCGTAAAACCGCCCGTTGATGCCCCAATGTCCAACGTGACCTGATTTTCAACTGAAATCTCAAAAACCTGCAAAGCCTTTTCTAATTTTAAACCACCACGGCTAACATATTTGAGCTTTTCTCCTTTGAGCTTCAACTCAGTAGTCTCATCAATTTTCTCGCCAGGTTTATCGAAACGCTCACCATTCGCAACAGCAACGACTAAACCCGCCATCACACCGCGCTTGGCCTGTTCTCTTGTTTCAAAAAGCCCTTGCTTATAAGCTAGAACATCTACTCTTTCTTTCGTCATTGAGTTTTAAACTTTCTATTATCTTTCTGATAGCCGCGCCTGAAAAAGCAAGCTCTGCTTCTACTTCTGCCAATAAATGCTCTGTTTCCTCTAGCTGTTCTTCAAAGAATCGCTTTGCTCCATTCAAGCCCAAAATAGCTGGATAGGTGGCTTTCTCTGCTGCCACATCTTTCTGCGGTGTCTTCCCCAACTCTTCAAAGTTCGCTGTGATATCTAAAATATCATCTCGCACCTGAAAAGCTAAACCAAGTAATTGACCAATTTTTCTTAATTTTTCCTGCTGTGGCTGTGCCACTTCCGCAATCAAACCCGCAGCAATAAAAGGATAGGTCAGGAGTTTGCCAGTCTTATTGGCATGAATATTCTGCAGCTCTGCTAAACTGATGTCCTTTCCTTCGCCCTGCATATCAAGGACTTGACCTCCGACCATACCAAAAGTTCCAGCCGCTAATGACAATTCTGCAATCAAATTTACCTTGATTTGACTAGGTAGTGCCGCTTCTGCTATCAAGGCATAAGAATCCAAAAAGAGAGAATCTCCCGCTAAAATAGCCATTGCTTCGCCAAATTTCTTGTGGCTGGTCAAGCGACCACGACGATAATCATCATCGTCCATAGCCGGCAAATCATCATGAATCAAGCTACCTGTATGAATCATTTCAAGTGCTGCTGCCACTTGGAAATGTGCTTCTGTCAGTTCAAGTCCTAGACCTTCTAATAATTCTAAAAGTAAAAGAGGACGAATTCGCTTACCGCCTGCATTAACAGAATAGAGGATTGCTTCTATCAAATCAGCAGACACCACTTTTTGAGCATACAACCCCTCGATAGTCTGTCCAATTCTAGCTAATTTTTCGTCTTGTTTCATTCCATTTCCGTTTCTGTGCCATCAGCCTGCATAACCTTTACCAGCGTTTTTTCTGCTTTGTCCAAGGTTGTTTGAAGTTCTTTTGAAAGCTGCATACCCTTTTGGAACTCAGAAATCGCTTCTTCCAAAGCCACATCTCCGTTTTCTAACTTCTGTACGATAACTTCTAAGTCTGCTAAATTTTCTTCAAATTTCTTTTCTTTCGACATCTTTTACCTCAACTTCTATCTGACCATCTCGCATCAAAATGGTTAATTGATCTTTCTTATTGACTTTCTCAATAGATTCTAACACCTGTTCATCTTTTTTGACAATAGCATAACCCCGAGCCACAATTCGGCTAGTATCCAGCATGAGCAAAGCGTCAGACAGACGCTTAACTTCAGCCACTTTATGGTCATAAACAACTGCCATATTGCTACGCAGAAGCCGTTCCAACTGAGCTACACGCTCTTGATAAATCTGAACCTGCCTTAAGGGAGCCAGAGCCTCCAAACGATGTTGTAAAAGCCTTGCTCGCTGCACTTCCTCGTTATAATATTCGCGAATTTTTTGCTTGAGCCGTAAATTAAGTTGATCTAATTTTTGCAGGTAGCTATCATATAGTCGTTCTGGTTGGCGAAAAATGACAGACTGACTCAGCTTAGCTAATCGCTCACGATTGTAAGTAAGACGATTAGACATGGCAGCTGCTAACCGATTTTGTTGCTGCTGCAAGTGTGCTAGGAGATCCAGCTTTGTTACAGGTGTTGCTAATTCAGCAGCCGCTGTCGGCGTTGCAGCGCGTCTATCTGCAACAAAATCTGCCAAGGTCGTATCCGTTTCATGCCCTACACTCGAAATAATCGGAATGTGCGATTCAAAAATTGCACGAACAACCACTTCCTCATTAAACGCCCAGAGATCTTCAATTGAGCCACCACCTCGACCGATAATGAGCACATCTAAATCATTTCGCTCATTAGCACGACGAATATTTTCTGCTACTTCAGCAGACGCTCCTTCGCCTTGCACCTTCGTCGGATAAAGAATTATCTCAACTCCCGGAAAACGACGACTAACAGTTGTGATAATATCGCGAATCACTGCTCCACTAGGACTGGTCACTACTCCAATTTTCTTTGGAAATTGCGGTAAAGCTTGCTTAAAGCGCTCCTCAAAAAGCCCTTCCTCGCCTAGCTTTTTCTTGAGCTGCTCAAACTGAATCGCCAAAGCTCCGATACCGTCTGGCTCCGCTTTTTCAATGATAATGGAATAAGATCCACTAGGTTCATAGAGTTGAACACGACCGATGACATTAATCTTCATGCCCTCTTCCAAGTCAAAACCTAACTTCTTATAAACACCACCCCAAATTGTTGCCTGAATGACTGCTTTTTCATCTTTGAGA
Organism: Streptococcus sp. HMSC034B03; assembly: GCF_001838575.1. Taxonomy (NCBI): domain Bacteria; kingdom Bacillati; phylum Bacillota; class Bacilli; order Lactobacillales; family Streptococcaceae; genus Streptococcus; species Streptococcus sp. HMSC034B03. Next base: position 76,324 of record NZ_KV837633.1, on the reverse strand, counting down.
GAGAAATATTGGTGATTAGGTCGCCTACGAAAATTAGAAACTTGCCCCGTCAGATAAACTCGTTCTAAATAAGGATCTTTATCAAACTTTAACTTTAAGTATTTGGTCAAGGTTGACACGGATAAATACTCAGACATTCCTCTCCTTTCATTTCCTGTAATGCTTCTTTATTCATAATTTTTATTATACCAAACAATCTATAAAAAATCATTTCCAGCCCTCAACGAAAAAGGAAAGACTAGTTTCCCATATCTTAAGCAGAGCCTAGCCCAACAAACTTGCCAAAATATACAAAAGATAGATATGCACAGGATAGAAAAATAACTTCATACCACGACTTTTTCACCGTTGTAAAAATACATTGGAATAACCGCAAAAACCATCATCCATTGCACAGACGTTGGATCTGTTAGATACACAAATAAAGAGACTAGTGTTAATGTCACCATTTGTGCTATGCGGTGTCTGCGGAAGATATAAAAGAAAAGACCAAGGTAAACCATGACATCCCCTCCTTCAACCACGAGAATGTTCGGAATGGCCATGATAAAAAAAGCAATAATTTGAACCATCAGAGGTGATATATTTTCACTGGCTAGATAACCCAATAGAAACAAAGCCGGCAGAGCCAGAAGAATCGGTAAAAGAAAAAGGCCCAATCCTTTCCAGAATGAATAAAGTTTCTTTTCTTTCATACCCTCAACCATCAATTCCTAAGCACAGATAGATATGCCCGCTAAGAAAAAGGCGCCAAAAGCATTATTCGCCAGCCCAACTTGACCATTAGTGAAAAATTGACTGACAATCATGTTTCCAATAATCATAAACCATGTCATAAAGAGCAACCGTTTCAAATAAGCTTTTCGATTATGCGTATAATAAAAACTATCAGCTGCCAGAAACATAAAAAGAGGAAAAACTACGCGTCCTAGCATTGTTAGCCACATCGGGGCGCCAAAAGCACCAAACATTTCGTAGATATGATCTAAAAACACAAGTAAAATAGCTAAAATTTTCAAGTTCGTTGCATTCGATATTTTCTTTAAAGATTGTAACATCATAAATTCTCCATTTCTTTTTTTCAACAAGCATAATCTTACTGAAAATTTCCCACTCTTTCCATTATATAAATTTACATTTTCAGAAAGAAAAGTGACATTTTTGTAAGGCAGAAAAAATAAGGTCAAGATAAAACATCTCAACCTCATTAAATACAATGAATTTTCATAAGATAGTGGATATTGAAAAAGTTTATTCTCCCTTTCAACTTGTACTAAACCTCATGAGCTAAATATTACTTTTATAAATAGCTAATAAAAGTTAAACTTTCCAATTTTTTAAATGCTTTTTCAGGCTTTTTCATTATAACATATTTTCTTTTTTAGCTAGCTTCTTCATCCACTTAGGGATTTCTTTACTGATTTCTGTTGGCAAGACTACATAGTTTTCTTTGCTTAACTCCTCTGCAATGGCTGAATGCAGATAGACTGCTGCTGCTACACGTTCCAGTAAGGAACTAGTCTTGAACTGCCCTGCAAAACCCGCAATCATGCCTGCCAGAGTATCTCCCATGCCACCCGTTGCTTGATAAGGACCACCAATAGTCAGTTGAAAATGGTTTCCATTTCCACTTTGAAAAATAGTCGTTCCGTGCTTCTTTTGAACAACGATAGTTCCAGCAGGGAAGGAATTAACAGCTTCTTGGCTTTTTTCAACCGTTTGCTCAGCTATCTTTAATCCGCTCAACCGCTCCCACTCTTTTTGATGTGGAGTAAAAATCGTCTGTGCTTTTGGAAATGGCAGAGCTTCTTTGCTAAAGAGAGAAATAGCTCCACCGTCCATGATGAAGATTTGATGTTCACTGACAAGTTTCACTACCAGCTGCAAAACGGCTTTTTCAAGTTTACTTTCAGCTAAACCTGATCCAATCAATACTACATCTGCTTTTTGGACTTGCTCGGTCAATAGCTTTTTATCTTGTACATCAAAAGCCATTGCTTCTGGTAAATGAGCGTGGAGAGCTGCGATATTTTCCCTATCCGTCGCCACCGTCACTAGACCAGCTCCGCTATGAACTGCAGCTAAGGCTGCCATGATAATCGCTCCACCAAAAGGATATGTCCCGCCAATTAACAACAAGCGACCGTAATCCCCCTTGTGACTATGGAGTGCACGTGGCTGAACGACCTTTTCTAATAATGTACAATTGACCACTTCCATTATTTTCTCCTTTTGCATACTGCGATTTCCCTTGTCTACCTCTATTTTATATAAAGGAAAAAAGACCTGTCTAGGACATTCTTGTCTCAGACTCGTTTACTTTCTAGAATAAAACTCAATACGCAGTAGTTGAGTGACCTTTATTATGCTGATGTTATCAGCTTTTACAAACCTACTCAACCTTGCAGGGGTGGGGTAACAAATTTGATTTCTTACGAAATACCAATTTTTTATACGTAATTTTCACGATTACACTCTTTCTGTGGAGGAGTTCGCAGTAATCATGGCTGTCTGTCCCACTCCCATGACATTCTTATTTTTTCAAACTCCGCTTGCACGCTCGATAGGTTTGCTCCATGAGCATGGTAATGGTCATCGGACCAACCCCTCTTGGTACAGGAGTAATGAGACTTGCGGTTTCAGATACTTCATCAAATTTCACATCGCCAATCAATTTACCATTTTCATCACGATTCATACCAACATCAATCACGACCGCGCCTTCTTTGACAAAATCTTTAGTCACAAAATGTCCGCGACCAATAGCTACAACTAAAATATCAGCTTCTTTTGTAATCTCTGACAAGTGATGTGTCCGTGAATGCGTCAGAGTTACTGTTGCATTTTTAGCAAGTAAAAGCTGTGCCATGGGCTTTCCGACAATGTTACTCCGTCCAATGACAACAGCACGTTTACCTTCTAATTCTACACCGTACTCATGAAACATTTCCATAATTCCAGCAGGTGTGGAGGGAATCATGACAGGATGACCACTCCAAAGGCGTCCCATATTCATTGGGTGAAAGCCGTCCACATCTTTATCAGGGTCAATTGCTAACAACACTGCCTCTTCATCAATATGCTTTGGCAGTGGCAACTGAACTAAAATCCCGTGCCAAGCTGAATCTTGATTGTATTGGTCTATCAAAGCAAGCAATTCTTCTTGACTAGTTGTTTCTGGCAGACGCACCACTTCGCTTCGAAGTCCTGCAGCCAAAGCTGACCGTTCTTTATTTCTCACATAGATTTGACTAGCTGGGTTATTGCCGACCAAGATGACTACAAGTCCAGGAACTAAGCCTGTTTGGTCTTTTAGTTTACGAACTTTCTCTGCTAGTTGTGCTTGTAATTTTTCTGCCAAAGCTTTTCCGTCGATTATCTTTGCCATATCCATCTCATTTCTAATTTCTTCATTACTATTATAGCAGAAATTCATTCATTTGCCCTATAGACTTTTTTATAGAAAGTTATAGAGCGAAACCAACCTTGTCTTTCCACCTTTTTCTACTATTTTATGAAAATTTACACAAAAAACAGAAAAAAAGGAGCCAAAAAACTTAAAATTATCTTAAACCTTAAAACTATTTTAAGGTAACTGCTTTAACATAGAACACGGTACCAATTTAGTTTAAAAATTTAAAGAAGGGAAGAAGACAATGCAAGTAGTGAAACAATCTTTGCATTACATCAGTCGAAAAAAAGTTAAAACGGTTCTGATTTTTCTGATATTGACATTTATTTCTACTGCTCTATCCAGTAGTTTTGCAATTATGAAAACAACGGACAATATCGAAAAAAGGATTTATGATGCTTCAAATACTGGCTTTGCTATCACCAGTAAGAATATTGAAAATCCAATTTCATTAAAAACGGCAGAGAAATTGTTAGAGAATAAAGAAATCTCAAAACATAACTTAAAATACGATGTACTGGCAACCTTGACAAATAAAACAGTTGTCAAGAAGAGACAAGGAGTGACGCGGGACAATCAAAATCCTATTCTCAACAATCTCGTTGCAGCATTGGGCACAAATAATTCTCAGTTGGAAACGACCTTTGTCAGCGGTGTCTTTAAGTTAGAAAAAGGAAAACATCTTCAAAAAAGTGACCGCTCCAAGGTGTTGATTCATGAAAAATTAGCTGCGCAAAATCATCTCAAAGTCGGTGACAAATTCAAACTGCAAGGCATATCATTACGAGACGGTGATGCAAAAAATGGCAATGAAATAGAAGTTGAAGTTGCAGGGATTTTCTCTGGTAAAAAAGAAGAAAAACAAACGGGATTAAGTTCTGATGCAACGGAAAATACTCTTTATTTGGATTATGAAAGTAGTCAACGCTTAGCAGGCTACAAAGCAACTGACTATCAGGTCACATCAGCAGTTTACTATGTTGCTAATCCAAAGAACATTGACCAAGTGGTGACCGCCGTTAAGAAAGCGCCTATTGACTGGAGCAAGTTAGACCTTGTTAAAAATACGAAAGCATTTGAGACTATCTCTTCTTCTATCACGAGTTTTAAACAGATTGTTCGTGTCTTAACATTTAGTATCATCATCGGAAGTATCATCATTCTGGCCCTGATTCTTATGTTTTGGTTGCGAGAGAGAGTTTATGAAATCGGGGTGCTCCTATCGCTTGGTATTTCAAAGACAATGATTATGTCTCAATTTGTGCTAGAGCTTGTCATCATCTCTGTGTTTAGCATGGTTCTATCCACGATTAGCGGTTCTTATCTGGCTACCATGGTCTTTAAAGGCTTTATCAAGAAAGGACAAGACGGAGCTGATTCAGCGGCACTCTTTGAAAATGTGGTACCGCAGTTAGACCTGACCACGATGATGTTGACCTATGGCATTTTACTCATCATCATCTTATTTGCCGTAGTGGGATCATCCTCTATCATTTTACATAAAAAACCGAAGGAAATTTTAACCGATATTAGTTAAGGAGACAAAAAATGACGATTTTAAAAATAGATACTGTTAGTTATCAGTACAACACTTTACAAGAAAATGTATTGCAACAAATCACAACTTCATTTGAAAAAGGGAAATTCTACGCCATCATCGGGAAATCTGGTGCTGGAAAGTCCACTTTACTTTCCCTTTTAGCAGGACTCGACACTCCCACAAAAGGAAAAATCCTCTTTGAAAATCAAGACATTGCTGAGAAAGGATACAATCACCACAGAAGTAAACAAATCTCTTTGGTCTTTCAAAATTATAATTTAATTGACTACCTGACACCTCTTGAAAATGTCCGTTTGGTCAATCCACATGCAGATAAAGAAATCTTGTTACGGTTAGGCTTGAGCGAGAAAGAGATTCACCGCAATGTCATGCGCCTCTCTGGCGGTCAGCAGCAACGGGTGGCTATTGCACGTGCTTTGGCATCAGAAGCCCCTATTATCTTAGCCGATGAACCAACAGGGAATCTAGACGCTGCTACTGCCATGGACATTATTGACATTCTTATCACCTCTGCCAAAGAGAAGAATAAATGTGTCATTGTGGTGACACACAGCAAAGAGCTGGCTGATCAAGCAGATGTTGTCCTCGAATTAAAAAATAAAAACTTAGTGGAAGTCACTAAGAAAGCGAAATGATACCCCAAGGAGAAGAAATGATATGTTACCAATAAAAAACGCTTTGGCTTATGTCTGGCGCAAGAAAATCAAAAGCTTGATTATCTTTTTCATCCTGCTAGCCATATCTACCTTAACCTTAGGCAGCATTGCTGTTAAAAATGCGACTGACGCTGCTTCAAAAGAAACATTTAAAAATATTACCAGCAGCTTTTCCATGCAGATCAACCGTGAGGTCAATCCAGGAACACCACGCGGTGCTGGAAATCTCAAAGGCGAAGATATCGAAGCTGTGGAAAAAGTTAAAGGTATCTCTGGCTACATCAAACGAATGAATGTTGTCGCTGACTTAATTGATCACCAATTGGTTGAATCTGGAGAAACCGACTTTGAAAGCGAAGATAGAAAACAAAAATTCGGCCGTGCCATTATGGCAACAGGTATCAACGATTCATCTAAAGATGATAAATTTACCGCAGAAACCTTCAAACTAGTTGAAGGTAGACATATCAACAAAAATGACAAAAATGTTGCTTTAATTCATAAAGATTTTGCAGAAAAGAACAAACTTAAAGTCGGCGATACGATTAATATAAAATCGAATACTTATGACTATGATAACGTTCGCAAAGCTAATAAAACGACTAAAGTGACAGTTATCGGAATTTTTGACGGGAAAAATAAAGGAGGCGTTTCTAGTCCTCAAGAATTGTATGAAAATACCTTTATCACAGACTTAGAAACGACTAAAACTTTACAAGGTTCAACAGATAAAAACGCTATTTATCAAGATGCTACTTTCTTTGTAAATGGTAGCCAAGATATTGATAAAGTGATGGCGAAAGTAAAAGAAATATCATCTATTGATTGGGAAGCCTACACCCTTGTTAAGAGCACAAGCAACTTCCCAGCACTTCAATCTTCTATTAACGGTATTTACGGCGTTACTGGAAACCTCTTAATCGGAACGCTAATCTTTGGAGCGATTGTTCTTACGCTAGTCTTGTTCTTATGGATCAATGGTCGTAGAAAAGAAATGGGAATCATGCTTTCAATGGGAATTAGCAAAACAAAGATTTTCTTCCAATTTATCACAGAAGTTCTCTTTGTAAGTATATTTAGCTTCATTGGTGCTTACTTTGCAGGTAGTGCTGTCAGCAAGGTGATGGGAAATAGCATTTTAAAACAAGTTACCAGTGGTATTGCTGAAAAACTAGCTCGAGAAGGTAAGAGCGCCAATCTTGGAGGCGGGGCTGAAGTGGATGGCTTTAACAAGACCCTCACTAGCCTCAATGTACATGTATCTCCTGATGATATGACCAAAGTGGTCATCTTTGGACTTGCCATTATCATCGTTTCCGTCCTCATTGCTTCAATCACGCTCCTTAGTAAGCAACCAAAAGACTTACTAATGGGAGATAACAGCAAATAAGATATCAATGAGTTCAGACAAAATCGGTCCGTCAGCTAAGTTGACGGACCGATTTATTTTATAGACAGCTGGACTGACTCTCGGATGAAATGACGTGAGGTTCGCTTTGTCGACTTGGTCGATAAAATGAACCGCTTTGGATTGGATCTGTCGACCTAGTCGAAAAGATAAATGACTTTTAGTTTACCACGTCGACCCGGCGGACGAGATGAACTACTTTTGGTTTGCTCCATCAGCCCGGCGGACAGGATGAAACTGTTTTGATTGGCTCCGTCAGCCCAGCGGATGAGGTTAACTACTGTGGATTTGGCTCGCTTGAGCATTGTTGTTTGTCTTTTTGCTACCAACCCTACTGATTGTTTACTGACTTTTACAGTTCTTTCGATGTGCTTTCAACTTCTTCATAGCCCAGTCATAATGACTTGATGTGCTACTAATAAAGTAGGAGCCGAGAGTACTCCCTCCAACCCATTTATAGATGCCCTTTGAAAACAACTCTTCATTTGTAAAGGTTTCAGCCAGGGTTAGCACTTTTTCCTGTGATTGATGAAGCAACTTGATTGCTTTTTCTAGCGGTGTCTGTTGATGTTTTTGCCAAAATGCCACATTCATCTCACCATAGTTTCTCCAATTATAAGCTGCTGGCAAAAACGATTTTTCGACACCATTTTGATTGGAATGCACCCAATCCAAAAGCAATTGTTGCCACTCATAAAGATGAATGAGAACATCTCTGAGGTTTTTATCCCTCTTCCAATGCACCTCTTTCTTTTTTTCATCTTTTGAAAAATCAAATGGAGTCTTTAACTCTTCTTCTGTTAATTGGGAAATCAATGACTGCAGCTTTGCATATTGCTGCGTCGCTGCACTGATCAACTCAGTCTTGCTAGTAGGTCTTACCATGTTGTGTTCTCCTTTTTTAATAAATCATACAACAAATAACCTGACAACCTCTGTCATGTTTTTCGTTTTCTCTTTATTTTTGTCTCATTTTTTCTTTGATTTCACATTGGCAGTCGCAATCGCCACAGCGTCCTTTTCCTTTGATGATATGGTGCATAGCTGCACCTGCTAAAACTAAAATGATGATAAATACAATAATCGTGGACATAATTTCTCCTATACTGTTTGCTGTGCCAGACTATCTAAAGTGATAACTTCTATTTTTCCTTTACGTGGTTTTCTAAAGATGAAATAGAGACCAACTACTACAACGAATAGAGCAAAAATAGTTCCAGAAGATATTCCTTTTCCATATAGCAACGCTTGACCAAACTGATAAATCACAAGACTAACATTATAAGCCAATAGCGTTTGGAAAGATATGGCAATCCACGTCCATTTAGCATTGCCCATTTCCCGATGAATCGCACCAATCGCTGCAAAACAAGGAGCGCAGAGTAGATTAAAGACAAGGAATGAGTAAGCGGAAAGTGCCGTATAATGCTGTTGGAGATTGGTCCACAACTCTTTGGTGGTCTCTGTCGCGTCTGTCACTTTATACAAGATTCCAAAAGTAGAAATCACCGTTTCCTTAGCCAACAATCCCGTAATAGCCGCAACCGTTGCTCGCCAATTGCCAAAGCCAAGAGGGCTAAAGATCCAAGCTAATCCTTTTCCTAAGGTGGCTAGAATACTATCTTCTGTCTCAACCGCCTGCAAGCCAAAGTTATAGGAACTAGCAAACCAGATGAATATATTGGTCACAAAGATAATCGTTCCAGCACGCTTAATGAAGCTCAAAGCCTTTTGACCAGCATAGCGCAAAACCGTTTTGACTTGTGGCAGGTGGTAACTCGGCAACTCCATGATAAAGGGCGCTACTGCTCCACCGAGACTCGCTGTCTTTTTCAAAGCAATCCCTGATAAGACAATCGCTCCCATTCCGACAAAATAAGCACTTGGTGCAATCCAAGGATTGCCGGGGAAGAAAGCTCCCGCAATCAAGGAAATAATCGGCAACTTGGCAGAACAAGGCATAAAGGTTGTTGTCATAATGGTAATTCTACGGTCACGTTCATTTTCAATGGTTCTACTCGCCATGACACCAGGAACGCCACACCCCGTCGAAATCAACATGGGGATAAAGGATTTTCCAGATAAACCAAAGCGTCTAAACAACCGATCCATAACAAAGGCAATCCGGCTCATATAGCCGATGTCTTCCAAGAAGCCCAAGCAGATAAACAAGACAAAAATCTGAGGCACAAAGCCTAGCACAGCTCCGCAGCCTGCGATAATCCCATCAATGATTAAAGATTGAAGCCAGTCGGCTACAGCTAATTGCTCTAGCAATGATTTAACACCATTTGGAATCCACTCCCCAAACAGAACATCATTTGCCCAATCCGTTCCCATTTTCCCAATCGTCTGAATGGAAAAGAAATAGACCAGCCACATAACAACTGCAAAAATTGGCAAGGCTAAATAACGATTGGTCACAATACGGTCAATCTTATCCGACAAACTCAATTGATTGACATCAGCTTGCAGCGCCATTTTGACTGCTGCCTCAATAAACTCATAACGCGCATTGACAACAATACTCTCTGCATCTTCTGTATAGATTTCTTCCGCAATCCGAATCGCATCTTCAATCTCCGCTTTTTGGAAATCAGACAACACCAGCTGTTCGGATAATTCTTTATCGCGTTCAAAAAGCTTAATGGCATAAAAACGAGCCTGTTTTTGAGGCACTGCATTTCCTAAAATGCGGATAATTTCTGACAAAGCCGCTTCAAAATGATTGTCGTAAGCTGGATAGAAAGCCTCTTCTACCTGATTCATCACTCGCATGACCTGCTGCATGACTTGGTCAATCCCTGTCTTTTTCAAAGCACTGGTCGCTACGACCGGCACTCCTAGCTGGTAGCTTAATTTTTCTGTATCAATCCATTTTCCTTGTTTTTCAACGACATCGCTCATATTTAAAGCCAGCACAACTGGAATTCCCGTCTCAATCAATTGCAAACTCAAGTACAGATTCCGCTCTAAATTGGTCGCGTCAACCACATCCAAAATAGCATCCGCATTGCCACTCAAAATATAATTTCTACTGACCATTTCCTCAGAAGTATAAGGAGATAAGGAGTAAATTCCCGGTAGGTCTTGGATAATGATTTCTTTATTTTTGCGAAATAACCCACTTTTCTTCTCGACAGTGACACCAGGCCAATTTCCCACATGCTGGCTACTACCGGTTAGAATGTTAAATAAACTGGTCTTTCCACTATTCGGATTTCCCGCAAGCGCTAATTCTTTCATCCTTTTGCTCCCTTTTCGCTTTTCACAACACTAACCAGACTCGCTTCTGACTTTCTCAACGTCAAATCGTAACCTCTCAACTTAATTTCTAATGGATCACCTAATGGTGCGACTTTCTGCAACTGAACTTTTGTGTTTTTCGTCAAACCCATGTCCATCAACCGTCGTTTTAAAGCACCATCTGCATGAATTGCTTCGATGTATGCCGAATCTCCAACAGCTAACTCAGATAAAGGAAGAGCTGAGCGGTTGCTATCTTTCAGAACAACGTCCAACTTTTCCAAAATGGAATTGTCCAAAGCAATCCTCGCAGCTCGAACTAAGAGAATGGCTGTATCATTCGTTTTGGAAATCACTTGGATCAAACTTCCTGTCTTAATCCCTAGATCAGCTAAATGACGGACACTCGCTTCCTCTAGATCGATTCCGACAATTTCATATTCTGTTATTAATTTTATTTGAGATAAATCCATACTCTCTCCTTTTCATTTTGTCAAGAAATATGCTTACTACCATCATTAGTATACCACTTTTTTCTAAGAATTTCTGACAATTCTAAGATAGATAAGCAAAAATTATTGCAAAATAAATATCCCCTAAGCAGGTGCCTAGAGGATATCTTATTAGAGACTAGCAAATTAATACAACAATTCATAAATTTCCATAGCAATCAAATCAATGCTGTCAAATGTGTAAGTTTCACGCGCTGCTACATCACGAAGAGTGAATACTGAGCCATTTTCTTCGTCATAGCTATAAGCTACTTCTGCTACAACAACTCCGTCACGCTCAAAATTGCGTTTCAAATTGCCACCATCTTTTGTCATAGCATCTAAACGATTGATAATTCTTACTAAATGTGATTCCATTTTCCTTCTCCTATTCATTTATACGTTACTATTTTACCACAAATGAAAGATGAAATACCAGCAAAAGACCCATTTTTGGTAAATTTAACACAAAATGAAATGCTCAAATATAAAATTCTATCTTTTAACACTTTATTCTTGCAATGTTTTAGAATACTGCTATAATGAAAATAAGAAGTTTGACTATTATTGACCAATTGATTTCCGTCAAGCAAATTTTAAAAGAAAGAGGTAGCACATGCTTTGTCAAAATTGTAAAATAAATGAATCTACCATTCATCTTTACACGAATGTGAATGGAAAACAACACCAAGTTGACCTCTGTCAAAATTGTTATCAAATCATGAAAACAGACCCAAACAATGCCTTGTTTCGTGGAATGACCAATATGAATAATCAAAACAACTTAGACCCTTTTGATGATTTCTTTAGCAATCTAGGGAATTTTCAAAATCATCAAGAACCACAAACCCCTCCGACTCAATCTGGAGGTGGTTACGGCAATGGAGGTTACGGTTCCAATCAAGGTGGGAGTGCACGCCAGCAAGCTCCGCAACAGCCTAAAGGCCTCCTAGAAGAATTTGGTATCAATGTAACCGAATTTGCTCGGCGCGGTGAAATTGACCCTGTCATCGGTCGTGATGAGGAAATCGTCCGCGTCATTGAAATTCTCAACCGTCGAACAAAGAACAATCCAGTCCTCATCGGAGAGCCTGGTGTCGGTAAAACAGCAGTTGTCGAAGGCTTAGCTCAGAAAATTGTAGATGGAGATGTTCCACATAAACTCCAAGGCAAAGAAGTCATTCGTTTAGATGTCGTTAGTTTGGTTCAAGGGACTGGAATCCGTGGTCAATTTGAAGAGCGAATGCAAAAACTCATGAACGAAATTCGCTCTCGACAAGATGTTATATTATTCATTGATGAAATTCACGAAATTGTTGGAGCTGGTTCTGCTGGCGATGGAAATATGGATGCTGGAAATATCCTAAAACCAGCACTTGCTCGCGGTGAACTCCAATTAGTCGGTGCCACAACTCTCAATGAATACCGGATTATCGAAAAAGATGCTGCACTGGAACGCCGTATGCAGCCTGTAAAAGTTGATGAACCAACAGTTGAAGAAACGATCACTATCCTCAAAGGTATTCAAAAGAAATACGAAGACTATCACCACGTCAAATACACAGACGATGCCATTGAAGCAGCAGCTGTCTTGTCCAATCGTTATATCCAAGATCGCTTCTTGCCTGATAAGGCCATTGACTTGCTAGACGAAGCAGGCTCTAAGATGAATCTGACACTTAACTTTGTCGATCCAAAAGTCATTGATCAACGATTGGTAGAAGCTGAAAACCTCAAGGCACAAGCTACTCGTGATGAAGATTTTGAAAAAGCTGCTTATTTCCGTGACCAAATTGCTAAATACAAAGAAATGCAGCAAAATAAAATGGTAAACCAAGACACGCCTATCATCAGTGAAAAAACCATTGAACATATCATTGAGCAAAAAACAAATATCCCAGTTGGTGACTTAAAAGAAAAGGAACAATCGCAACTGATTAGTCTAGCCGATGATTTGAAAGCTCATGTCATTGGTCAAAATGATGCTGTTGATAAAATTGCGAAGGCCATTCGCCGTAATCGAGTTGGACTAGGTACACCAAACCGACCAATTGGTTCTTTCCTTTTTGTTGGGCCAACCGGTGTCGGCAAAACAGAACTTTCTAAACAACTAGCGATTGAGCTCTTTGGTTCAGCTGACAGCATGATTCGTTTTGATATGAGTGAGTATATGGAAAAACATAGCGTAGCAAAACTCGTCGGAGCGCCTCCAGGTTACGTTGGCTACGAAGAAGCTGGACAATTAACAGAACGTGTACGTCGTAATCCTTATTCTCTCATTTTACTTGATGAAATAGAAAAAGCTCACCCAGATGTTATGCACATGTTCCTGCAAGTTCTTGACGATGGACGACTGACAGACGGACAAGGGCGCACAGTTAGCTTTAAAGATACAATTATCATCATGACTTCTAACGCCGGTACTAGCAAGGTCGAAGCAAATGTTGGCTTTGGAGCAGCGCGTGAAGGACGGACTAACTCTGTTCTTGGTGAATTGGGCAACTTCTTCAGCCCAGAATTTATGAATCGTTTCGATGGTATTATTGAGTTCAAATCTCTTAGCAAGGAAAATCTCCTACAAATCGTAGATTTGATGCTTGAAGATGTGAATAAACGCTTAGCTGTAAATGGTATTCACCTAGACGTAACAGACAAAGTCAAGGAAAAATTAGTTAATCTTGGTTATGATCCAAAAATGGGAGCTCGTCCACTTCGCCGAACAATCCAAGATCACATCGAGGATGCTATCACCGACTACTACCTTGAACACCCAAGTGAAAAAGAACTCAAGGCTGTCATGACAAGCAACGGTAAAATTGTCATCAAATCGGCTAAAAAAGCTGAAAATGAAGCCGACAAAGAAATCCAAAAACCAGCAGATAACAATGCTAATTAAACATGAAAGTCACTCCTTAGAAGTCTAGGGAGTGACTTTTTAGTTACTGAACACTATATCTCAAAATTGTCGTTAGTTTCTCTGGAGCAGTGCGATTTTTATTGTTCAAATAAATTTCACGATGATATGCTGTGCAGCGTTTTAACCCATTTTCTTGACAGAAAGCATCCATTTTCGCGAAGGTTTGTGGTTCATCGTCAAATGGTCCTACATGAAGCATGGCAACGCTGCTTCCTTCGCTTATTCGTTCAAAGCGAATCTCATTATAAAACGGATTTGGCTTTTTCACTTTTACTTTTTCGAGAGCTGTTTCAACTATTTCATTTGTAATAAACTCTGGCTGAGCAATCATAATCGTATAAACCAAGTCGTCTTTTACCAAAGTCTCTGCTTCTGTTTGCTGCCAAACCCCTTCCAAAGGGTAAACGGTAAAATCAGTAAATTCCTGATGATGAGCAGTTTTTTTATACTCCATTTTAATCGCATAAGCGAGGGAATAAAGAGCAGAAACCCTTTCTGAAAAGTCAGCTTTATTTGGATTTCCTTGACCATTTAACATGATAAATGACTGCACAGGGTGTTCAATGACCACAGGAGTTTTTGGACCTTGATAAAGTTTTTTATCTAATTTTCTCCATTCATATTTCATTTGTTTGCTCCTTTCATTTTTCTATCATGAGTATAACAGAAGAAACTTGTCGCCTGGTGTCAACTTTTATATAAAAGTAAAATTTGTTTGAAGATTTTTCTTCTGTTTTCCCATATTTTTTATAATAGATATTCTGTTTTTTCAAAATAATCAGAAAATTTCAATTTTTCTATTGTTTTTTTGGAATAAGATGTTATAATAGAC
>NZ_KV837633.1:0-61701 GCF_001838575.1 Streptococcus sp. HMSC034B03 | reverse complement strand
AGATGTTATAATAGACAACAAGAAAAATAAAAAAGGAGTTACGTTATGTTGATTATAGATATTATTATCATTATTTATAGTATCTTATCAAGGCGTAGCTACCGTTTTAAAATGGGATAATCATCTCCATTTTTACATGACTCCGCCTTATTCTCATTTGGGATAGGGCGGATTTTATTTTTCAAAAATAAAGGAGTTTTTTATGACAAAAGAAAACACAACCGCATCACTTACCCCTAAATCATTTTTGCATAAAGTTCTAAACGGCACCGCAATTGGTGTTATCGTAGCCTTGCTGCCTAACTGTATCTTTGCCATTATTTTCTCTTTAGACTTTTTCAAAAATAACGCTTTCTTTGCTACTTGGAATGTGGCTAACGTTCTTTTCCAAGCCACTTTATCTGCCGTAATTGGAACGCTGGTTGCCTTGGAATTTAATTTCAAAGGAATGAAAGCTGCGCTTCTGGCAGCCATTGCTTTTGTTAGTTCTGGTACTTCTAGCAAACTAGCTGGAGCAACGGAGTTATTAGGATATCTCCAAAAGCAAAAAGCCTCTGCTGAAATTACGGCAACTGCAAACAAAATGGTTACTGGATTCTACACGACCGGTACAGGGGACATTATCAATGTCATGCTAATTTGTGCCCTCAGCGTCCTCGTATTGCTCTGGCTAGAAGGAAAATTTGAATCTTTTAATTTTGTTCTTCTGCCAATCGTTGGATCGCTTCTTGCGACTGTGGGGTTATTCACACTTCCTTATGTCAAAATGATTTCTAGCTTAATTGGGCAAGGAATCATCTACTTTACGGATCTTCAGCCTTACTTAATGAGTGTTCTCATCTGTGTTACTTTTGCTATCTTAATCGTGGCTCCAATCTCAACTGTTGCAATCGGTCTTGCCATTGGACTAAATGGACTTGCTGCTGGTGCTTCTGCTATGGGAGTCGGAACAACTTGTATCGTCCTTGTTGTTCATTCATTCTTCGTCAATAAACCTGGTGTAACTGCTGCTGTCGCCCTTGGTTCAATGAAAATGATGATGACCAATGTCTTTGAACATCCAATCTCTTATGTTCCTATCATTGCAACTTCTGCTGTAACTGGACTATTGGTTCCCCTCTTCACCATTATAGGGACGCCTGCATCAGCAGGTTTTGGACTCGTTGGTCTGACAGGACTCTTCGCTTCTGTTACAGGCGGACTTTCCATGGGACTGGCAATCTTAGCTTGGCTTGTCATCCCAACAGTCGTTGCCATTCTTTTCCGTCTTCTCTTTGAAAAAGTGCTCAATTTATACACAGCAGATATTTTCAAATTTGAACCTTAAAATGCTTGAAAGTCTTGACAGCACTTGATTTCTGCATTATGATATTAGTAGCATATAAGAAAGAGTGGAAACAATATGACAGTCGCAACTTTTGGAGAAAAGCAAGAAGGTGTTCAATATGTGAATCGCTATGGCGTTTATGCAGTTATTCCAGATGAAAAGCAAGAAAAGATAATTTTAGTGCAAGCCCCCAACGGTGCTTGGTTCTTGCCCGGAGGCGAGATTGAGCAAGACGAAGATCGCTTGACTGCTTTAAAACGTGAACTGATTGAAGAGCTTGGTTTTACTGCTCAAATCGGTCAATATTACGGACAAGCAGATGAATATTTTTATTCTCGCCACCGCGATACCTATTTTTATAACCCTGCTTACATTTATGAAGTAAGCCAGTATGAGCAATCGCAGGCACCTTTAGAAGATTTTAATCAGCTCGCCTGGTTTCCAATCGAAGAAGCTATTTCCAAACTAAAACGTGGCAGTCATAAATGGGGAATTGAAATGTGGAAAAAGAATCATAAAGTATGAGAAATTGTTCACATTTTTTATGAAAAAGTGCTATAATAGGAATAGAATATAGGAGGAAGTCAGATGAAGCTTATTAACACGACAAACAGCCATGCACGCCTTGTACAAAGTCAATTAGAAAGTACAGATGCTACACTAGTTGAGACTTTTTCCGCTGGAAATACAGACGTCGTCTTTACGCAAGCACCTTTTCATTATGAAATTCTGATTTCAAATAAACACCGCGCCATTCGCGAACAAGAAGTTGAAAAAATTCGAGAATTTTTTTTGAAACGAAAAATTGATACAAAATCGATTGATGCTTCTCGAATTAAGACACTCTATTCAACAAACCTCATTGAAATATCCATCCCAACTAAATAAGCCTGTCAAGGCTTATTTTTTTGTTTAAAAAAGAGTGAATTCGCAACTAGGTGCTCAATCCACTCCCGTTTTATTTCTGTCTGACATAGTTCATCATGTCGTATGGTAATGTATTGGCGGTTTCTTTGAGAGAATAATTTTCTAAATTATTGACATTTTGACGGAGAAATTTTGCATAACTAGCTGAAATCAGCTTTTCGTGTTCATATTCAAAAATAATCTTCCGCTCCAAATAATAGCCTCGTAGCATTTCCTTGATATTATTCGGTTTGATACGCGTGATAACCCGTTCAATAAAAGCACTGCTTTCAATAATTGCTGTCTCACGAATGCGCGAATCTTGCAAGAAATTGATAAGCGCAGTATTATAAACACCCTTCAGATTTTCTAAACTCCCGATAATTACTTCTGTATTGGCTAGATACAGTTCGGCAATCTCTTCTCTTTCAGTCTTACTAGGCTTTGCTCTATCTTGATTGAGCCAATTACGGAAAGTAGAGCCAAATGTAACAATCTCATGCAGCAATAAGCGAGTCATTCTGCAAAAGCTGATCAAAAAATAAGTGAAGCGCGAAGCAAGGTTGCGGTTGATTCTTTGCTCCATATTCCATAAATAACGTTGGTAAATGGAATAGGCACGGTTGCTTATTTTTCTTTCTTCGTAGGCTTGTTCCAAGCCGTCACTTTCAATACTCAGCATCAGCAATTGCAAATCTGTCAAATCTTTTTGAACAGATTTTCCTTCCTGCTCTAGGATAAGATGCTCGATTCGTCCATGATAATTATCAATAGCCGCGTAAAGCGGAGCCTTAACTTTGGTATGTTTCAAATCTTCTTCCAATTCTTGGACAACATCATTTAAAATAGCAATATGCATGAGGTAGTCGGATGATTCTTCTTTGTTTTCTGATAAACGAGGTAATATTACAAGCCCTGTCAAAAAACTAAGCAACGTAACCCCAGCCACCAAGAAAAGCAAGAGAGGATACTTTTGTTCTAACGCTGTTGGAATCAAGAGAATGGTCGCAATAGACACCGTTCCTTTCACGCCTGAAAAAGTTAACAGAGCAATGTCTCTCCAATATTTCGACATTCTCTTTTTCAAACGCAGACTTCTCCAGAAATAAAAGCCATAAATCATGACAAAACGAATGGCAAATAGCACAATCGTCAGTAAAAGAATTGTCAGAAGGAGTCGAAGATTATCATAAATCGGACTTTTCAAAATGGGTTCAGCTATCGTTTCTAACTCAATTCCTAAAATGACAAAGACCGCTCCATTCAGCATAAATGTGACAGTTTTCCAAATCGTATCTGTCACGGTATCAACTTGAGCTTCTAATAAAGTAATCCTTTTAAAACGACTAGCCTTAAAAATCCCTGCCACAACCACTGCAATAATTCCTGATACATGGAGTTCTTCGGCCAAAAAGAATGTCAGCAACGGTAAACTTAATTCTAACAACAACTCTCCTGCTGTGTCTGAGGCTCGCACCGTATACAGCAGCTTTTGCAACTGACGATTTAAAAAAGCAGTTAGACCACCCACAATAAAACCGCCAATGATTGAAAGGATAAGTGAGGTGCTGGCTTCCTGAGCTGAAAATTTCCCTGTTGTCCAAGCCGTCAGGGCAAATTGAAAGGCAACTAAACCACTCGCATCATTTAGCAAGCCCTCCCCTTTCAAAATATTTTCTACACGTCTTGGAAAGGTAAAGCGCTCAGATAAGGACGCAAAAGCCACTAAATCAGTCGGACCCAAGGCGGCTCCAACTGCGATACAAGCTGCAAGAGGAAGGGACACCCATAGCCAATGTGACAAAAAGCCAAGACTAAAAGTTGATAGAAAAATAACTGGAAAAATCAGATAAATAACAATCTTCCAATGCTTAAGAATACTGGTAATATCGCTTTCTTCTGCTTCTCGAAACAGTAGCGGTCCAATGATTAAAGCTAGAAACAGCTCCGTCTCTAAATGAAACGTTCCAACTGGAATGAAAAATCCCAAGCCAATCCCTAATAGAATTTGTATGAGTGGCGTTGGCAAGCTTGGAAATAGCTTGTTGGTGGCATTTGAAACAATCAGAACAGATAAAAAGATAATAATATAAAGGAGTAAGTCCACCTTTTCCTCCTTTATTTTTGTTTACAACATTTTTCAAAAAGCATCTTCTGCTCGGAGATCTTTTGCTCTATTTTCGATAAATCGCGATGCTCAATCATTTTTTGGCAGCGCTCCATTTCAAGATTGACTAATTTTTTCTTAATCCGAAGCATTTTTTTGCTCATCTGCGCATCATTTACTTGCTTTGCTAAAATTTCTCCATTGGTTGAATCTAAATATTGACTGCGCAAGCAGTTCAATTTTTCATGTAGATATTGCTTATCCATTTTTCTCTCCACTTAGGTCATTTTCAATTTCTCAATCATCACTAAAAAGGGGGGCTGATTGATTTGGTTGATTGTTTTATAAAGGGCAACAGTAAATTCCTGCTGCGGCAATTGACTAACAAAGTCTAAAACCGCATCCCGCTCTATTTCGCCACCTGTATGCCCATAGTAAATCATGACCGCAATCCGACCGCCAGCTTCTAAACGCTGACATAATTTTTCCAAGGCCTGTATAGTTGTATGTGGCTGGGTAATTACTGACTTATCTGCTGACGGCAGATAGCCTAAATTAAAAATAGCTGCTTTAATAGTTGCAATGTATTGATCCACATTTTCGTGACCTGTTAAAAGCAATTCAACATTGTCTACTTTAGCTTCTGCCAAGCGCTTAGCGGTTTGCTTAATAGCTTGTTCTTGAATATCAAAAGCATAGACTTTTTTAGCTAATTGTGCCAAGAAAAGAGTATCATATCCATTTCCCATAGTAGCATCTACGACTATATCTTCTTTGGTTATGATTTCTGATAAAAAGGCATGTGCCATCTCCAACGGTCTCAACATGTATATCTTTGCTCCTTTGCCCTACAACCTTGCACGCTACCACGACGTTTCATTTCTTGCTCAATCGCATTTAGCACTTCCCACTTTTTGAGACTCCACATGGGTCCAATGAGCATGTCCCGTGGCGCATCTCCTGTAATTCGATGAATGACGATATGTTCAGGGATTATTTCTAATTGATCACAGATAATAGCAACATACTCATCTTGGCTAAGCAACTGCAAGCGTCCTTCATGATAATCTCGTTGCATCCGTGTGTTAGTCATTAAATGCAAAAGATGTAATTTAATCCCCTGAATATCATTGTCTGTCACACAGCGGCGAACATTTTCTATCATCATCTCATGGCTTTCACCAGGCAAACCATTGATTAAGTGGGAAACTATCTCGATTTTTGGAAATTTCCGCAGCCGTTGAACCGTTTCAACGTATAATTCATATGAATGTGCGCGGTTAATCAATTGCGAAGTAGTTTCATAAGTCGTCTGCAGGCCCAACTCTACCGTCACATGCATACGTTCAGATAATTCTGCTAGATAGGCAATCGTCTCATCAGGCAGGCAATCTGGTCTGGTACCGATATTGATACCTACAACCCCTGGCTCATTGATGGCCTGTTCATAACGCTCACGAATAACTTCTACCTTATCGTGGGTATTGGTGAAATTTTGAAAATAAACTAGATATTTTTTGACTTCAGGCCACTTTCGATGCATGAAGGCAATTTCTTTATAAAATTGTTCACGAATCGGTGCTTCAGGAGCTACAATCGCATCACCAGAACCTGACACCGTACAAAAAGTACAGCCACCATGAGCAACCGTTCCATCTCGATTGGGACAATCAAATCCCGCATCAATCGGAACTTTAAAAGTCTTCTCTCCAAATAGTTTTCGATAATAAGCATTCAAAGAATTATAAGGTTTCATAACTTTCATTGTACCACAAAATAAAACAGAACTCGCGCTCGGAGTTCCATTTACACTTTACTAATATCCGTTGGCCTCCATTGGTGTTTTTTTAAATCCACACAGCCATTCGTTTTAAAAGTCACTCCTTCGGCCCAAAGGAGATGTCTCTGCTCCTCCCACGCTGGCGCTAAGCGTCCTGCTGCATTGACCACACGGTGGCAAGGAAATTTTCCATAAAGTTCTGCTTGAGACAGGACGCGACCTACTAAACGAGCATTTCTTTCTCGCCCTATCAAATGCGTAATTTGTCCATAAGTAGCCACTTTTCCTACAGGAATGCAGGCTACAACTGATAAAATTTGATTTATTAATTTTTCATTCAATACTTTATTCATCAGCATTTCCCTTGTGACAACCTAATTTTGTTTTCTTCTAAAACGCCATTGGAAGCGCATCTTATCATAGTATGGAAATTCAATATGCAACATCCCTAAACCTAAGAAAAGACTTCCTAAAACATCTGTTGGATAATGAACTCCTAGATAAACGCGAGATGTCATGATTGTAAGAATGAATACCATGAGTAACACTTGCAGCAAATGTCTGAGATGACGATTTTTCACGCGCTGGCTCACAATAATCACTAACGCCCCAACAACTAACGTCGAAGCCAAGGCATGTCCACTCGGAAAAGAAAATCCACCTTCTTCTACCAAATGTTGAATAGCAGGACGAGGACGTTGATAGACATTTTTCAAAAGAGCCACTAAAATTCCCGTCAAAGCAAGATTTCCAGCCAAAAGAATCGCCTCACTCCACCATTTTTTATAAAGGAAAAGACCAACTAAAACTACAACCCAAGTTATAATAACGGGTATGTTGATTAGACTTGTCACGTTAGAAAAGAAAAATGTCAAAGAATCTGGTAAATCCCCACGCAAAATTGTCTGAATTGGCCAATCAAAGCCTTTTAAATAATTAGGATGAAACTTGACAACATATCCTAAAATCACAAAAAGTAAAAGGGCAAAAGAGCCCTTGGTTAAAAACGTTTGTTTATTTTTCATACTTGATTAAAATTGGTTTCAAAAGCAGATAAATCAGCCAGAAGGCAACTGCAAAAACCACACCTTCTAATAGATTAAATGGAATGACCATTGCAAATAGATAGTTTGCCACGCCCAGAATCTTTGAAATATCAAAATTAGCAAATGTTGCATAGAGTGGAATAGCATAGGCATAGTTGAGAATCAGCATTGCCAAGGTCAATCCGAGCGTCCCCACCACAGAAGCGATTAGAAAACGAACGGTTGTCTGCTCTTTTTTCCAAATCAAAGCAAAAGCAATTACGAAAACAGCAACCGCAATGATATTCATCGGCAAGCCAATATAAGTATTGACGCCTTGATTGTTCAGCAGCAGTTTGAGCACCGAACGAACCAATAAAATGCTCAAAGCACCACCTAAATCCAGCACCACTAATCCCAGTAAGATTGGTAAAATACTGAAATCTAGCTTTAAAAAGCTAGCCCCCGGTAAAATCGGGAAATCAAAGAACATCAGCAAAAATGAAATTGCTGAAAGAATAGCAACAACAGCCATTTTGCGTGTATGTGTCATAACAGGTTCCTCCAATTTATAAAAATTAGAGAAGCTGGAAGGCTTGCTGAAGAACGATTTCTCTAAATCAACGGAACCTTTGAAATAGTATAAGAAAATCTCCTTAAATAAAATTTAAAAGCTGTACTTTTAGACCTTCTTCATTGCCTTTCGTCTTCTCCCATCCAGACTATACTGTCGGTTGTGGAATTGCACCACATCAGCTTACGCTCGCGGACTTAAAACAGCTATCCAGTTGGCAAAGATTTTGTTTTTAAATGAAGTGGCGTTTCAAAGGTACACAAAGAAACTACAACGCTATATAAAAACAAAAGATTGTCAACGGCTGCAAATTACCGCCGGTCGGGAATTTCACCCTGCCCTGAAGACCCTTTAATCATAACAAAAAAAGCCTGCTAGAGCAAGCATTTTATCCGATGTCGTCCATTCTTTTAAGAAATCCTATTTTAATTTGTCATGTGCATAGTGATGTACTAGCTCCAAACCTGCAAAATTCTGTTGCCGCAGGGCTTCATACACCAGCATACAGACTGTATTTGACAAATTCAGACTTCTGACATGTTCATCATTCATCGGAATCCGCAAGGCTTTTTCAGAATGAGCACGCATAAAATCTTCTGGCAAGCCCTTATCCTCACGCCCAAACATGAAATAGTGATTTCCAGCAGTTGCAAAATTTTCTTCCGCATAAACCTTCTCCGCAAACTTAGAAATCAAATACAATTGTCCGTCCATTTTACTCATGAATTCTTCTAAATTGTCATAATAAGTAATGTCCAGCTTATCCCAATAATCCAAGCCAGCTCGTTTCATCTTACGGTCATCAATCGGAAATCCCATTGGTAAAATGATATGAAGAGGCGAATTCGTTGCTGCGCAAGTCCGAGCAATATTACCCGTATTCTGTGGGATTTGCGGTTCAAAAAGAACAATGTGGTTTTGAAATGTTGTCATATGTTATAGCCTTCTCATCTATCTTAGTGAACTGTAATTGCTATCAAGCAAAAAAATAGCCACACTGCCCGGAGTCAAGCTCAGCAGACAGCGTGGTTTAAGGCTCATTAACTTACATCACAACAGGTTTGAGGTAAATCAATGAGGGTACTTTCTTAGTATATCACTTTCTTAGCACATGTCAACAAAAAAAGCTTTATTTTTTCATATTTTCTAGATTTTTATGACGAATTTTCAAGTTTTATCTTTTTATTTTCAATTACTGGACTCTTTTGAATAAAATATCTCTTTTTCTTTCTTCAAAACGATGAAATTTTTGTAAAAAAAGGGTATGATAGAGGGGTATACTTGGGAGGTATAACATGAAAATTATTGTCGTTGGTGGCGGTAAAGTAGGCTCTGCACTTTGTCGTTCACTTGTGGCTGAAAAACATGATGTGATTCTCATTGAGCAAAACGAAGCCGTACTGAATCGCATCACCAAGCGTTATGATATTATGGGCATTGTTGGTAACGGTGCCAATTTTAAAATTTTAGAACAAGCTGATGTAGAGCATTGCGATATTTTCATTGCCATGACAGAGCATGACGAAGTCAATATGGTATCAGCTGTGTTGGCAAAAAGAATGAGAGCAAAAGAAACAATTGTCCGAGTGCGCAACCCAGAGTATTCAAATTCTTATTTTAAAGAAAAAAATATCCTTGGTTTCTCTCTCATAGTCAATCCTGAATTGCTAGCAGCACGCTATATTGCAAATATCATTGAATTTCCAAATGCGCTCTCTGTTGAGCGATTTGCCAATGGACGCGTCA
This sequence comes from Streptococcus sp. HMSC034B03, assembly GCF_001838575.1. Classification (NCBI taxonomy): domain Bacteria; kingdom Bacillati; phylum Bacillota; class Bacilli; order Lactobacillales; family Streptococcaceae; genus Streptococcus; species Streptococcus sp. HMSC034B03. The sequence continues at coordinate 52,236 of NZ_KV837633.1, read as the reverse complement.
GCTTAATGGAATTTAAAGTTAAGCAAAATAGTGACCTCTGTCAGATGACCATGTCTCAATTTCGCAAAAAATTTGGCAATGTCTTGATTTGTGCCATTAACCGCAATGGACAATTGCTCATTCCAGACGGTGAAATTACCATTTTGCAGAATGATATTATCTATGTCACCGGAAATCGGGTAGATGTCATTCTTTTCCATAATTTCGTGCGACCCAAAGTCATTAAAAGTTTGATGCTCATTGGTGCAGGAAAAATCGCCTACTATCTACTTAATATTTTAAAAAATAGCAAAATCAAACTAAAAGTGATTGAAATCAATCCAAAGCATGCTGAATGGTTTAGCCAAGAATTTCCACATTTGCATATTGTTCAAGGTGACGGTACTGCAAAAGACATTCTGCTAGAAGAAAGTGCTCAACACTATGATGCTGTTGCCACTTTGACTGGTGTCGATGAGGAAAATATCATTTCATCCATGTTCCTTGAAAGCATGGGCGTGCAAAAAAATATCACGAAAGTCAATCGAACTAGCTTGCTTGAAATCATTGACAGTCAGGAATTTTCAAGCATTGTAACACCAAAGAGAATCGCTGTTGACACGATTATGCACTTTGTCCGCGGACGTGTGAATGCTCAATATTCTGATTTACAAGCCATGCACCATCTTGCCAATGGACAACTTGAAACTCTGCAATTTCAAATAAAGGAAGAAAATAAAATGACTGGAAGACCACTTTCCAGCCTCAAACTGAAAAAAGGTGTCTTGATTGCTGCCATTATCCGAAATGGAAAACCTATTTTCCCAACGGGGGAAGACCACATTCAAATAGGCGACCAAATCATCGTCACGACACCAATCCAAAATATCACGCAAATATATGATTTGTTAGAGAGGTAAGCCATGAATAGAAGTATGATTCGTTTCCTCCTCTCAAAATTGTTAATCATTGAAGCAGGGCTGCTACTGATTCCCCTCATTGTAGCATTTATCTATCATGAACCCAATCAAAACCTGCTTTCAATTAGCGCTACAATTGGCATTCTCTTGGCAGTCGGACTTTTAGGTAGTTCTTTTAAACCTAAAAATCATCACATTTATGCCAAGGAAGGGGTTCTGATTGTCGCTTTATGCTGGATACTTTGGTCCTTCTTCGGGGCTCTTCCTTTTGTTTTTTCGGGACAAATTCCCCATCTCATCGATGCTTTCTTTGAGATCAGTTCAGGCTTTACAACAACTGGAGCTTCTATCTTACCAGACGTCTCTGTTTTGTCACATTCCCTACTCTTTTGGCGTAGTTTTACCCACTTAATCGGAGGTATGGGAGTACTAGTCTTTGCTCTTGCTATTATGGAAAATAATAAAAATAGCCATTTGGAAGTAATGCGAGCTGAAGTCCCTGGTCCTGTTTTTGGTAAAGTTGTCTCTAAATTAAAGGATACTGCACAAATTCTCTATTTGCTGTACTTAGCACTTTTCGCTATTTTTGTAGTGATTTATTATCTAGCAGGAATGCCTCTATTTGATAGTTTTATCATTGCCATGGGAACAGCGGGAACAGGAGGCTTTAGTGTCTACAATGACGGAATTGCCCATTATCACAGCTCATTGATTACTTATTTAGTGAGCTTTGGTGTGCTCATCTTTGGTGTGAATTTTGATCTGTATTATTTCCTATTACTAAGAAAATTCAAAACCTTTTTTGGTGATGAAGAATTGCGAACTTATCTCATTATTGTAGCATCTACAACGATTTTCATCTGCCTTAATGTCTTTCATATCTATCAAGACCTCTCTCAAACTTTGGAGATTTCATTTTTTCAAGTCTCTAATATTATTACTACAACCGGCTTTGGTTTTGGAGACACCACGGCTTGGCCACTCTTTTCTCAGTTCATCCTCCTCATTCTTATGTGTATAGGGGGTTCTGCTGGTTCAACCGCCGGCGGTTTAAAGGTAGTTCGTTGCTTAATGCTGGTTCGCATTGCTAAAAATCAAGTATTGTCCACCCTCTCACCAAAGCGGGTATTGACTCTGCACGTCAATCATAGTGTCATTGACAAAGACACTCAGCATAAAATTTTAAAATATCTCGTTTTGTATACGATGATTATCATCTTTCTCATTTTCATCGTTAGTTTGGACAATAATAACTTGATGACAGTCGTCAGTGCTGTTCTTAGCTGTTTCAACAACATTGGGCCAATGTTAGGAACAACTGATAACTTTGCCATCTTTGGTCCTATTTCCAAACTCCTACTCTCTCTTGCTATGATCGCAGGGCGTTTAGAGATTTACCCAATGATCCTGCTCTTTATGCCACAGACATGGTCCAAACGATAGCATATCGCCTGAAAATCGCTGGTCATAAAACTAATATCTCAGACTGTAGACAAACCACCATTTTGGTAGGTTTGTCTTTTGTTTTCTAGAGGAAATGCTCCTTTGGATTGTTTTTTTATTTTCTTTTATCAACTAAGTCATAAATAAAAGCCGTAAGAAACCTGAATTTCCTATGGCTTCGTTTGTCTATTCTTTTGTAAATACAAGATTTTGTAAGTCAACAGTCTCACAATATTAAAATTCAAGAGCAAATATTTTGACAGGGTTAAATTCTGGGTGATAAAATGGTTCAAAATAAAAACGTTTTCAAATAAGAAATAATTTTATTCTGTAGCTTCACCAGATCTATTTATTAACCTACAAATGATTAAGGAGTACAGAACAATGCCTTTAGAAATAATTACTAAAGAAGCATTGAAGCAACATTATCAAAAAACGAAACGGAAATCCTTTATTCAATCCGTAGAAATGTCTATTTTATTGAAAAAAAGAGGATATAATGTTGAGTTCATTGGCTTCTTTGATAACAATCAATTACAAGTATCAGCATTATTATTTAGTACAAAAATGGCAGGTGGTTTATACTTAGAAATCAATTCAGGACCTGTTGTTACTAATTATGAGTTCTTACCTAAATTTTATGAAGAATTAAAAATCTATGCAAGAAAGTTAAAGGCTATAGAGCTGGTTGTGAAACCCTATGATATTTATCAAGTCTTCAATAGTAAAGGTGAGCCCATTAGTACTGAAAAGAAGGAACTTGTATCTATGCTCACCAACCTGAATTACCAATTTGATGGCTTACAAAAGGACTATCCTGGAGGTGAAGGTGATTGGCATTTTGTAAAAGACCTAAATGACTTAATAGAAGAAACATTACTAAAATCTTTTACTAAACAAGGAAAATCATTAGTCAAAAAGGCTAAAACATTTGGTATAGAACTGCATAAACTTAAACGTAATGAGCTTTATAAATTTAAGCAGATTACTTCATCAACTTCTGAACGTCGCAACTATAATGATAAGACTTTAGATTATTATGAAAAATTTTATGATAGCTTTGGAAGCAATGCAGAATTTATTATAGCGAGCATAAATTTCAAAAATTATTTGGAGCATTTACAAAATAATCAGAATGAATTATCTAAAAAGATTAAATTACTACAAGATTATCTTGAAGAAAACAACCATTCCTCTGAAAAAAAATGAATCAATTTCGAGAACTATCTAGTCAATTTGAAACGTTTGAAATACGAAAAAATGAAGCATACCAACTATTAAAAAAGTATGGAAACAAAAGTACAATATTAGCTAGCAGTCTTTTTGTATACACTCCCCAAGAAACGGTCTATCTCTTTTCTGGATCCTATCCTGAATTTAACAAATTCTACGCACCCGCTCTTTTGCAAGATTATGTAATGCGAGAATCAATCAAGCGAGGTATTCCCTGTTACAACCTTTTGGGTATTACTGGTCATTTTGATAGTTCTGACAGTGTACTTTGTTTTAAACAAAATTTCAATGGTTGTGTCCTGAGAAAAATGGGAACTTTTAGATATTATCCTTCCCCGTTTAAACATATAACTATTCAAATAATTAAAAAAATTTTAAATAGATAAATCCTAAAATACCTTCCATAGTTTTGCCACACTTGCTTAAAAAACCATGCAAACCAATATAAAATCTTCATTAGGTGTGTAATCCTAGTTAGCTCTTTGTGATTAGTAATTTATTGTGTTCATCTTAAAAAGCAACAATAATTCTTACTCATTCTACGCTGAGATTGATTTACTATCTACTTCTTATCAGATAAGCTATGATGATTCTATTTAAACACAAAAAAGAATGTTAGAGACAAATTAACATTCCATAATTTTTCACTCTGATTATATTATAGAGAAAGCATTTTTGCACTATTTTAAAGTTTACCGTATAGGAACTAAATGAAACAACAATTTAGTGCGTAGTCTCATCTTCGAAACATGCTACATGTTATCTTTCACTGCGACTGCTACCATTCTAGCTTTGGCACGCACCTGACCCGCTACTGTCATCTCCATTGCCACAATAGCTTTTCTTTGACCTAGTTCTTCAAGTCGAGAGATGACCGTAATTTCCTCATCAATGGGCGTTGGACTTTTATAATCTATTTCCAAACGAGCTGTGATAAATCGTCCAATGACCGTTTCTTCTGTGAAATCTAAGCCCTTATTTTGATGAGCAAACCAGGCTGCTGAAGCGGTACCATGGCAGTCAAAAATCATGGCAATCATACCGCCAAATAGATTAGCTGGAACACCACCGGTATACTGTTGAGCTGGTGTTATCTTGCTAATACAGCTAGTTCCGTTTAGACTAGGATAAGTTTTTAAATGCAAGCCTGACTTATTCTTAGGACCGCATCCCCAACAATGCTGGAATCGCTCACCATAAGTATCTTGAATAGCAATATTTCTTGTTTCCAAAACCATTTGTTCTCCTTTTTAAAATTAAATTTACAAGCGCTTTCATGATTATTATATCAGTCTTTAAATGAAGAGTAAATACGAAGTAGATTCAAGATATTTTAATCGTTCGTCTAAGCTGACTTTATAGAAAAGATAGTTAGATTTCACACAGCGAATGCCTTTAAAACTTTTCAATTTTCATTGAGTATGAAATGAACCGACAACAAAAGGCCAGCAAGAAATATAAAAAACGAGCAATTTTGATTTTCTGTTAGTTAGAATGTCAAAATTATTCGTTTTTCTTATTTGTACTATTAAGTTATAGTATTTTATAAAGAATCTCTGGTTGACCTCTTTATAGAGGATGCGTCTCAACCTTTTTCTTTGTCTTCTGCATAATTGCGCTTCAAACTAAAAACATCTGGTACAGGATCATCTCCTCCTTCTGCCCAAGGATGACAACGCAAAATACGTGCAATTCCCATTAAGACACCTTTAGCACCGTGCTTTTCAATCGCTTGAATCATGTAATTTGAGCAAGTCGGCTGATAGCGACAAGAGGGTGGAAAGGCTGGCGAGATAAACTTTTGATAAAAACGCACTGGTTCGATAAAGATTTTTTTCATCATTTTTTCTTCGTCACAGCTAGGTTATGTAACTGGCTGACCTCTTTTTTATTGAGACGGCGAGCTTCACCCGGACGAAGACCAGTTAAATTCAAATGACCAAATTGCGTACGAGAAAGTTTATCTACTTGCAAACCAACAGCTTCAAACATCTTTTTCACTTGGTGATTTCGTCCTTCATGAATGGTCAACTGAACAACCGAACGATTCTTAACCGGGTCTACTTTCAGAATTTCGTAAACCGCTGGTTTGGTTTTTTTGCCATCAACTTCCACACCTTTGGTCAAGGGACGGAGAACTTCTTTATCAGCCACCCCCTTGACACGAGCTACATAGACCTTATCAATTTCATTTCGCGGATGAATCATCTCATCTGTAAAATCGCCATCATTTGTCAAAATCAAAGCACCTGACGTATCCCAATCAAGTCGACCAACTGGATAGATTCTCTCTGTGACATTTGGCAACAAATCAACTACCGTTGGACGACCTTTGTCATCTGTCACGCTAGAAATGACACCGCGAGGCTTGTTTAAGAGATAGTACACTTTTTCTTCATTGTAAATTGGCTGACCACTGACCTCAACACGATCACCTGACTTAATCGTCGTCGCCAACTCACGAACAACTTGTCCATTCACAGTGACAAGCCCTTGTTTTATCAACTCTTCTGCCTTTCTACGGCTCGCAATCCCAGCATGGGCAATATATTTATTGATTCTCATCCTCTATCCTTTCAGTAAATAGCTGACTTTCTTCTGCTATTAACTCTGTCTCTTCTACTATTGGCAATTCTTCTAAGCTATTGATTCCCATATAATCCAAAAAATAATCCGTTGTCACATAAAGATTTGGGCGCCCTAGCACTTCTTTTTTTCCATTTTCACAAATCAAGTCAAATATCTGCAACTTTGAAATCGCACCACTAGAATTGACCCCACGAATCTCATCCACTTCCATTCTCGTAATAGGCTGCTTATAAGCAATAATGGACAAAGTTTCCAAGGCAGCTCTTGATAAACTTTGATTGATAGGGGCTTTTGAATATTCCCGCAACAATTCAGCAAAATCTTGCTTGGTAACAATTTTATAAGTATTCGACGTCTCTAACAAGGCAAGACTTGAATCTTCATCTTTTTGATACTTTTCTGCCAATTTCTCCAAACTCTGTGTCACTCCCGTAGGAGGCAGAGAGAGGAGTTCTGCCAGTTGACGGACACGCAAGCCGTCCTCACCTGCTACAAAGAGCAAGGCTTCAATCTCTGCTAATTTACTCATTTCTTTTTCCCATTAGATAAATATTCCCAAAATTTTCTTCCTGCACCACTTGAATTTCTTGCACTTTTACCAATTCCAATGTTGCTAAAAATAGAGTAATGACTTCATTTATATCTTTTGTTTCTGAGAAGATCGCTTGAAGAGCAATTTTTTCTTGTAGATGGCAACGATTGCGTATTACATTCATCATGTCTTCAATTTTATATTCGTCTTTGACAATGGTTGTGTGGTTTTGAGCAAATTCTTCTCTTTTTTGTGTCATCAACTTTGAAAAGGCCAGAAACAAATCAATCGTTGTTTTGTCATGACGTAACTCAGCATTTCCATATACCAATTCGATTTTAGGCTTGGAGTAATAAAGAGCCCGTTCTTCATGCTGCTCTGCCATTTTCTCACCTAACAATTTGAATTTCCGATATTCCTCAATTTGAGAAAGCAAATCTTGCTCCAAATCCTCTTCAGTTTCTAAGCTATCAGCTACTTTTGGCAAGAGTTTTCGGCTTTTAATCAACATGAGCTGACTTGCCATAACCATGTATTCTCCCGTCACTTCTAACTTCATAGCCTGAAGCGTCGCCACATAAGCCAAATATTGCTCAATGACCTCTGTAATCGGCACATCATAGATATCCATTTGGTATCTTGACACCAAATGAAGCAATAAGTCCAATGGGCCTTCAAAATCTTTAATTTTTATGTCCATTATCTGTATTTTTCCAACGTCATCATTGTTTTCAAGCCTAAATTGCGCGCAATTTCATATATTTCTACGCCTTTTTCTCGCTGGCGTAAAATATATTGCTCCCGCAAACTCTGAGCTGATAAAGTAGCTTGATTTTTTTCAATCAAAAAAGCCTCTAATTGACGAAAGCCCCATTGCCGCGAATAGCTTTTTCCATTCTTTTCTAACAAGTAAGTTCCTTCCAGAGTTGTTTCCAATTCTCCAATCAATTGGTCTGGAATGGGCACAATGCGCTTTTGACCTGCTTTCTCAATGCGAATAATCTGAAAATCCAGATTGACATCTGCTACTTTCAACTGCAAAATTTCGCTTGGTAAAAGCCCCATTTCTAAAATGAGAAGCGCAATCAAGCGACCGTTGTATTGATTTGTATCTGCATAAAAATCAGACAAATCCAAAATTTCCGCATCGTGTTCTTTCGGGATTCCCACTTTTGGCAACTCCAAACGATAAAAGTCTGAAATCAATCGTTGCTTATATAAATAATGCAAAAATTGATTGACAGCAGATAATTTTCGTTTCTGAACAGAAGGTTTAAAGTCAGCGATAGAAGCCTGATAAATCCGCAGATTGGTCTCTGTAATTTTTGCATGGGTCACATCTACGAATTGCTCCAAATCATAAAAATAAGCTGTTTTTGAATTGTCAGATAAATTTTTTCCTTCTAAAAAGGTTGTTATTTCTTCTTTCATTTTGGATGAATCTCGTATTCATTCGCAAAACTATGCAAAAGAGCATTAACTGCTTTTAGGATAGATTTGCGTGTAATAATTCCTTGAAATGTATTGTCCTGATCAACGACTGGCAAGAAGGACTCATCTACTAACTTATGCAGCACTTCTGTCAATGTAAAATCCGGACCGACTGTCAGGTCATCTTTTTTCGCCATGTGAACAATATCCGTTGTCATAAATTCCTCATCAGGGATTTCATGCTGCATTTGGTAAGACAAGATATCTGTCAGCGAAATAGTTCCAACAAACTTTTTCTGATCTGTCACAACGGGTACTCGCGAATAGGTCATCTGACTCAACAACAAAATAGCATGATCAGCATTGTGAGTATCAATCAAGACAGCTAAGTTTTCTGCCGGTGTTAAAAAAGTATCTTCTTGCTGTAAGAGAAAATCTTCAAATTCTTTGGCAATCATCGAGTAAACTCCTTTGATAGGCGAGAATACAGTTCGTGTTGACGCGTATAATAGTCCACTTGAAATGCATCATCACTAATCTCTACCTTAGCATAAAGTCGCTCATTGATAACACCGCGCGGTTGGCTGATAGAACCGGGATTTAAAAAGAGCGTTTTTCCTTCCATCCACGCATCTGGAATATGTAAATGCCCATACAAACAAATATCTGCATTTACCTCTTGTGCCCAGAGGTCCAATTTTTGAAAACCAAAATTGACCTGTTGAAGATGTCCGTGAGTTTGCGCAATAATGGTGCCGTTTAAGTCTGTCACTAAGCGATCTGGATAGCCACCATAGAAATCCATGTTCCCTGCTACAACGTAAATTCCTTGCCACACTTCGTCATCACTTGGCAGCTCAGAATCACCATTATGAAAAATAGCATCTACTTTTCCGAGATAATAGGTCTTTATCTCTTCTACAATAGCACGATCTCCATGAGAATCACTCATTACGATGATGGTTTGTTTTGCCATGTTGGAAATACCTCCACTAATTTTTGAACTGCTTGAGCTCGATGTGATTGAGCGTTTTTTTCTTCCATTGTTAATTCTGCAGATGTTTTGCCTGTTTCACCTACTAAAAATAAAGGATCATAGCCAAATCCATTTTCACCTTTCGGCTCAAAATTGATATAGCCTGGCCAGTCAGCCTCTACGACCAGACTTTCTTTGTCAGGACTTGCCACTACCAGAGTGGTATGAAACTGTGCAGAGCGATCTTTCAAGTCGAAAACCATTGCTAATTCATGTAGCAATTTTGCATTGTTTTCTAAGTCTGTTGCATCATTTCCAGCAAAGCGAGCAGACCAAACTCCAGGAAGACCACCTAGTGCATCCACTTTTAAGCCTGAGTCATCCGCCAATACCATTTTGCCAGTCAGCTTAGAAATGGTCTCTGCTTTCAAACGAGCATTCTCTTCAAAAGTCATTCCAGTTTCTGCTACCTCTGGCAAATCAGGATAGTCATTCAGGTTTTCAATTTTGTAGCCTAATTTTTCAAATATTTTACGAAATTCAGCAGTTTTTCCTTCATTGCGAGTAGCGACTAAAATCGTATCTCCGACTGTCAAACCTGACAAGTCTTTCTGAGAAAAGAAATCATTCAGCTGAATCCCATTTTTAGGCAAATGCACTAAAACTAACTGTCCCTTTTCCGTAATTAGAATAGCACCTTTATGAAATTGTGCCTGAAACTGTGAATCTTGGTTCTCGTTAATCATTTGCAGGACAAATTGAACAAAAGACATCATGGAGTTATATTGAATCACTGCAACAGAAAAAGACTGCTCTTCAACTACTAATTGACGGAGCTCTTCCTCCATACGACTGAGTTCTTCCGAATCAACATCCTTAAAATGGAAAGTTTCGCCACGAGAAGACCATTCTCCAACATACCAATCTTGGGTATCTTTATACTCATAAATTTTGCTACTCATAAGGTCACATGCTCCACATTTATTTCTTTATTTAACCACGTTTCTGCAATTTCAGCAAAACTTTTCGCATTTGCTGTTGTAAAAAAGCGGTGTTGAGGAAGTTCTCCTTCTCTGCTGTGATTGATTTCAAAATAATTTAGCAAAACAGAAATGTCCCGCACGCATTCTGCTCCACTATCAATCAGTTTCACTGTTGGTCCCATCACATTTTGAATGATTGGTTTTAGTAAAGGATAATGCGTACAGCCTAGTACTAAAGTGTCCACCTTGCCTTTTAAAGGCATCAAGCTCTCATAGACCACTTTTTTCGTAATACTAGACGACAGTTCATTAGATTCTACTAGCGGTACAAATTTGGGACAAGAAAGACTTGTCACCTCCACTTCCGGTAAGAGACGCTCGATTTTTTGCCGATAAATATCTGATTGAATCGTCATTGGCGTTCCAATAATGCCAATCTTCCCATGTTGAGAGGCTTTGATTGCCGCACTAGCTCCTGGTAAAATCACTCCTAAAACTGGAATATCCAATTTTTCTTTGATTTCTTCCCAAACCACAGCAGTAGCTGTATTGCAGGCAAGAACAATCATTTTGACATTTTTAGTTAAGAGAAATTGCACTAATTGCCATGTATATTCGCGAATCTGATCTGCTGGTCTTGGTCCATAAGGCGCACGTGCAGAATCACCGATATAAATCACTTCCTCATGTGGAAGCTGCCGCATCAGTTCGCGAACAACTGTCAAACCGCCCACGCCTGAGTCTAAAAAACCAATTGGTCGATTATCCATAAGTTCTTCTTTCTAAAGAAGGGACTGGGTGCAAGGCCCAAATCCCCATTCAGTTATCTCTTTAAAAATCAAATTTTATACTGTTTGAACAGCTTATTTTTTCTTTTTAGCATTTTCAAGTGCTGCTTTTTGTTGATTTTTAATTTGACGATACACTTGTTGTACCTTTGCTTCATTTGGTTTTTGTCCATTTGCAGATAGCATTGTACGAACCGCATCAATATTCAAACGTGGATTGTCTGCAAATTCTTTTTCAATTTGTTTGCGAACTAGATACATTCCAGCGAGCATGCCACCAAAGAAAGCCAGAATAATCAACAAAATAGCTAATAGTAAATTCATAAATATGTAATCCTCTTTTCCCTTTTTACATCTTCTTATTATATCAAAAATTGTCTATTTTTCAAAATCAAAGCCATACAAAGTTGCGAAGTAATCCTCTGGTATTTCAGCACGCCGAATCATTCGTACACCGCCGTCTTCTTCCAGTAAAATTTCAGCTGAACGAAGTTTAGCATTGTACTGATAACCCATTGAAAAACCATGTGCTCCTGTATCGTGAATCACTAAGGTATCCCCAATATTAGTAATCGGCAGTTCGCGCTGAATGGCAAATTTATCATTATTTTCACAAAGACTGCCGACCACATCCACTATTTCTGTCGGTCCGTCTGGGTGATCCATATTTGTAATATGATGATAAGCGCCATACATAGCAGGACGCAGCAGGTTCACTGCTGAAGCATCTACACCAATGTAAGTGCGATAAGTCTTCTTTTTATGCAATACTTTCGTCACCAATAACCCATGAGTGGCCAGCATAAAACGTCCCAGTTCCGTAAAAATTTTAACCTTTCCTAAACCTGCAGGTATTAAAATTTCCTCATAAACTCGGCGAACTCCTTGCCCAATCGCTAAAATGTCATTTGCTTTTTCTTCTGGACGATAAGGAACGCCTACTCCGCCTGAAAGATTGATAAAATCCAGGTCCACATTGGTCTCAGCTACGACCTCAACGGCTAATTCAAATAGCTGACGGGCTAATTCAGGATAATAATGATTCGTAACAGTATTAGAAGCTAATAAGGCATGAATCCCAAATTTTTTAACGCCCAAATTTTTTAAATCTTTAAATGCTTGGATGAGTTGTTCTTTGGTCATCCCGAATTTGGCTTCTTCTGGAGAATCCATAATATCTGTTCCCAACTCAAATACACCGCCTGGGTTATAGCGGCAAGAAATGATTTCTGGAATGCTCGCCACTTCCTGTAAAAATGCAACATCTTCATAAGCATCAAGATTGATAGTAGCTCCCAATTCACGCGCAAATTGTATTTCTTCTGCAGGCGTATCATTGGACGAAAACATCATGTCATTTCCTGAAAAGCCTACTTTTTGGCTCATCAAAAGTTCTACATAGCTGGCACAATCTACTCCACAACCTTCTTCTTTCAAGATTTTCAAAATAGTCGGATTCGGAGTTGCTTTCACTGCAAAATACTCTTTAAATCCTTGATTCCAAGAAAAGGCTTTCTGAAGCGCACGAGCTGTCTCACGAATTCCTTTCTCATCATATAAATGAAATGGAGTTGGAAATTGAGTTGTGATTTCAGCTAACTTTTCGCGACTAAGAAATGGTTCTTTCATAGCAAGTCTCATACTTTCTTTTCATTTGCTTTATTATATCATAAAAGAAGAAGCCATAGCCATAAAAAAAAAAGAAGCTGGAATCAGTCCAACTTCTAATTCTTACTTTTAATTATCTCTTCCAAAAATACGAAGAATGCTGAGGAACAGATTGATAAAATCAAGGTAAAGGCTTAAGGCGAGTGAAACTGCCCAACCAGCTGCTACATTTCCGCCTGATTGCTCATAGACATAGCGGATTCGTTGATTATCCCAAGCAATCAATCCAGAGAAGATAATCACACTAATAATGCTAATGATGAAATCTAGTCCAGAACTTCTAAGGAAAATATTCACCAAACTAGCGATGATAACTCCAATTAGACCTGCAATAAAGGATCTGCCCAGACCAGAAAGATCTTTTTTGGTAAATTTCCCAATCAATGCCATAGCAAAAAACATCGCTGAAGAAGTAATGAAGGCTGCTAAAACCGTTGCTTGTGTGTAAAGAGCCAACACTAAACTAATCGTAAAGCCATTTAAAGCCGAATAAACTAGAAAAGTTGGCAATGCAGCTGGATTGTTTTTGGCAGACATTCCTGAAGCTACCCAGACAAGAACTAACTCAGCAAAAATTGCCAAATAAAAAATCCAACTATTCGCCATTATTACTGAATAAATCACATCTTGAAATATTGTTAACATCAAAGCCGAGACAAGGGCAGAAATGCCAATCCCCATACCGACTAATGAATAAACTTTAGCGTAAAAACTATTGATACCACTATTTTCTTGAATAACTGTATTGTTCATAAGCTCTCTCCTTTATTATGATATGTTACGATTTTAACATTTTTCGATGAAAAAGTCTTCTTTTAGCCATTCTTTTCCGAACTGGCGCCATGGCTTCCTTGATCGCCCAGTATTTATCCACCATGGTGACAATATAGCCTTCTTTATACCGTGGTGGTGCCAATGTTGCTCCCCACATGTGTTTGATAATGATGTCTTCTTCCACTTTATTTAAATTGGTTACTTTCCGTGCATTTCGTACTGCTAAGCGAGGGTGTACCCAAGCATGACTTTTATTAAATTTCGTTTCCCGCCAATCATAATAAAACATATCGTGCAGAAGTCCGCCACGTGCGGTACTTTTTGCATCCCAACCTAATTTTTTAGCAATTTTATAACTCGTATAACTAACATGAATCGAATGCTCCAAGCGATTGGAATAAATATGATGTGTTATGGTTTTTAATTTCTGGACGCGTGGTTGAGCAATCAATTGTCCAACATGATCCATATACTCTTTATCTTCTCTATAAAGCATAGAACCACCTCCATGTGCTTTAAATTATAAATATATTTCTAAATTTTAACTTAAAGAAAAGATGAGAATTCCTGCTGCCACGGCGACATTTAAACTCTCAGCTCGTCCTTTCATCGAAATATGAATGAGGTAATCAGCTGCTTCTGCCATTTCAGAACTAATCCCCTGACCTTCATTTCCCAACACAAGAGCAAAATCCGACAGTGGTGCTAACTCCCGATAATCCATCGAATCTTTTGAAAGTGTCGTTGCCAATATCGGAAATTGTACTTGTTTAGCAAGGTCAAGAAAATCTGCTGTTTTTACTCGATAAATAGGCAAATGAAAATGACTGCCTTGCATGGAACGCAGAGTTTTCAGATTGTAAATATCTGCTGAATGCTGCGAAATAAACACCCCGTCATAACCAGCCGCATCAGCTGTTCGGATAATCGTGCCCACATTCCCCGGATCCTGCACATCTTCTAAAAAGAGATATTTCCCTTTGAGAACTGAAGGAATCGTCGCTTCCTCAAAAGCAAGCTCTGCTACAATGCCCTGCGGTGTTTTGGAATCAGCTAAATCCGCCAAAATTTCTGCCGTCACTACATAAACTTGAGGAAAATCCTGCACTCTGTCAACAAATTCTTCTAAAACAAAGATATGCCTAATTTTAGCTTGTGCATTGACTGCTTCTTCAAATAAATGCCAACCCTCAATTAAGTATGAGTCTTTCCGATATTTTTTTTGAAGTAATTTTTTAGTATTTTTTACCACATTATTCGCTTTTGAGGTTATAATATTCATAGAACTATTATATCACAAAAAGGAGGTTCACATGCAAAAAGTAAGAATGATTGCACAAGGTCGCGTGCAAGGAGTTGGCTTTCGTTGGGGTGTTTACACACTTGCCACAGAAATTGGCGGTATCACAGGGCGTGTCTGGAATAATGAAGATGGTACCGTAGAGATTTTGGCGCAAGCAGAAAACTCTGCCCTTATGGCAAAATTTATCCAAGAAATCCGCAAAGGGCCAACGCCATTTTCAAAAGTCAACTATTTAGATGTTACAATGACGAATTTTGAATCCTATTCAGATTTTAAAATTGCAAATTAAGTCCTAAGAACTATTGTATATTTAGGAAAAAAACAGTAGAATAGAAAGGTATTATTTTTTAGAAAAAGGAAACAAACACGTGAAAAAATTAAATCGTATTTTATTCTCAGGATTAGGGTTATCTATGCTTCTGCTGCTCTCAGGATGTGTGCAAGTAAAAGATGGTAAGCCTGCTGGGTTTGTCTGGGATATCATTGGAAGACCAATGAGCCTTGCCATTCAGTATTTTGCTAATAACATGGGGCTAGGTTTTGGTGTTGCTATTATCATTGTTACCCTGATTGTGCGGCTGATCATTTTGCCACTAGGACTTTATCAATCATGGAAAGCAACCTATCAATCTGAAAAGATGAACTACTTGAAGCCTATTTTTGAGCCTATCCAAGAACGTATGAAAAATGCTGAAACACAAGAAGAAAAACTGGCTGCTCAGCAAGCACTCATGGCTGCTCAAAAAGAAAATGGTGTCAATATGCTCGGAGGTATCGGATGTCTTCCTCTCCTGATTCAATTACCATTTTTCTCTGCCCTTTATTTCTCTGCTCAATACACTGAAGGAGTAGCTAAGAGTGTCTTCCTAGGAATTCCACTCGGAAAAGCCAGCATTCTTCTCACCATTATCGTCGGAATTTTGTATTTCATTCAATCTGCTTTGACCCTTGTCGGCGTTGATGAGGTTCAAAAAGAGCAAATGAAGAAAATGATGTACATGAGCCCGCTCATGATTGTCATCTTCTCGTTCACAGCTCCAGCAGGTGTTACACTTTACTGGGTAGTCGGTGGTTTCATCATGATTATCCAACAATTGATTATCAATCATTACATCCGTCCTCAACTCAGAAAACGCGTAGCTGAAGAATACAAAAATAATCCACCTAAAGCCATTAAAAATTCTGGTCGTAAAAAAGATGTGACACCTCAAGCACAGGCCGTTATTGAAAATAGAAAACAAAATAAAAAGAAAAATCGTAACGCTGGGAAACAACGTTCGAGATAAACAAAAAGGCTGGAACAATCATTCCAGCTTTTTGCTTGCCATTCAATCAGAAAAGCATCTCACTATATGAAATAGTCCTTATCTTTTCAAACATCAACTTGAACGATAGAATATTCTCATTTAAACATAAAATTACCAAAATTCGCGAACAAAATCATTTTCTAAGCGTTCACTATAGAACAATTCTGACAATGATTTGTCATCAAAAATACGTAGCAAATTTTTTAAATCATAAGCCAATTCGAGAGTGTCCAAGTCTTCACGCGCCACCCACCTAACTTCACCTTCTTCTGATGAGCGGAGATGTCCTGAAAATTCATTTGTGCGATAAAGAAAGACCAGATAACGAATACCTTCCGCCGTGTACCAATGTTTCATACCAACCAGTCTAGGACGATGGATTGTTAATCCCGTTTCCTCATATACTTCACGCACAACTGCTTGGTGGAGACTTTCTTTTTCTTCTATATGTCCGCCAGGTAGAGCTGCTCCTGACCAAGAATACCGTTTTGGGTCCCGAATCTGCATAACAATACGATTCTGATCATCTTCAATCAGACACATGTTGGTTAAAATCACTTGGGACTGATGGGACATATTTCCCTCCTCTATGTCTTACTGAGACGCGCCCCGTGATTGTGATGATACCATGGGGCTCGTTTTCTTTTTTTAATTATGCTGTTTTTTCGACTTTTAGGATTTTTACATCATAACTACCAATAGGTGTTTCAACTGTAGCTGTGTCACCTGTTTTCTTGCCAATTAGAGCTTGTCCAATAGGACTTTCATTAGAAACCTTTCCAGCAAAAGCATCTGCTCCTGCTGCACCCACAATCATATAGACTTCTTCATCCGTTTCACCAACTTCTTGAATCGTAACGGTCTTACCAATAGCAACTTCATCTTGTGCTACTGCATCACTATCTACAATTTCAGCATAGCGAATCTTGGTTTCCAGACTTGAGATTTGTCCTTCAACAAAAGCCTGTTCATCTTTGGCTGCTTCATACTCACTGTTTTCTGATAAGTCACCATAAGAACGAGCAATTTTAATACGTTCTACCACTTCTGGACGGCGAACTAGTTTTAATTCTTCTAATTCTTTTTCAAGTTTTTCCTTTTCTTCAAGGGTCATGGGATAAGTTTTTTCTGCCATTATTTTTTCTTCTTTCTATTTTTAAAATAAAGAGGGAGTGGGACAGAACTCAGCTTGAAAATTTTAGTTCCTAGTCTCACCCCCGCAGGGTTGCTCAACAGTCTCCCAGACTGTTGAGGTGGTGGATAAAGAAAACAAAGTTTTTGTCAAAAGTGTTCTACCAAGCTTGAAAAACAAACAACTTTGAGATTTGCTTTACAAGTTCTATCCGCCACCTCAAAGCAATGCTTTGAGCAATCAGTAGCTGCGTCGTTGGTTTATTATAACTATATACTTTATACTTTGAAGCTGGAAACTTTCGTCCCAGCTTCTTTTTAATATTCGCTTGCTTTGCAAGGTGCATTCTTCAACTAGTCTAAAATACGCTTGTAGCAATCTTTTTAGACTTATACATCATTGCTCAGAAGTAGAACAAAATCAAGTTTTAAAAGTTACGTTTGTCCCACTTCTCTAATTCGAACTACTTGATTGTGTCAATTTACTATTAACATGTTCTTGAACATTTTTTTCATGTTCTTCATAGGTATTTGCGAAATAAACATTTCCTGTTTCTGTATTGGCTACGAAGTAAAGATAATCCGTTTTGGCTGGATTAACAGTCGCTTCAATAGCAGAAAGACTAGGATTGTCTACAGGACCAGGCATTAAACCGGTATTTTTATAAACATTGTAAGGCGAATCAATATTAGTATCAATCGCAGCGTCTTCTGCTAAGGTTGTCTTTTGACCAAGCTTCCCTTGAGCATACAAAATTGCAATATTACTTTGCAAAGGCATGTTTTGATTTAAACGATTGTAAAAGACACTTGCGATGTTTTTTCGGTCTTGATCTGTTGAACCTTCTTTTTCAACCAAGGACGCAATTGTCAAAACATCATGCACAGTCAAGTTCTTTGAGGCTAAAACATCATAATATTGCGACATGGTTTTATCCATTGCTGCTAACATTTGGTCAATGAGCGTTTCAGCAGTTATGCTGTCGGTCACATTGTAAGTAGCAGGGAAAAGATAGCCTTCTAAGCGATACTTAACACCGCTCTCTTTTTTAGCTAAATTGCCTAATAAGTTTGGATATTTTGTAGCTTCCTGAGTGATAAAATTATCATCTTGCACTTTCTTTAAGAACGTATCCGAAGACAATTTATTTTTCTTCAACTTCGCAATCGTTTTTGCAATTTGGTCAATGGTATATCCTTCTGGAATGGTTAATTTTTCCATTGAAGGATCCTGCGGAGTATCCGTTCCACCTTGCTGTAGCTTTTTAGCAATCGTATCCAAACTCATGCTCTTTTGCAGATTGTAATAACCCGATTGGAAATCTGCATAGTTATTAAACTTAGCATAATAGCTAAAAATCTGAGCATTTTTGATCAAACCAGCTTTTTCCAAGACCGTTCCAATTGCTTTGGTGCTCGATCCAGTCGGAATCTTAACCGTCACATACTTTGTATTTTTCGCATCAACTGGTTGTAAAGCTGATGTAACATAGCGATAAGCAAAAAAACCAGTTAAACCAATCCCTAAAAGTAGCAAAATTAAGACCGTTTTGACGATTTTTCCGGCAATTTTATTTTGACGCTTCTTCGTGTTAATCGTTTGAGCAGTCCGATTTGAACGAGAAAGTTTCTTTGTATCTTGCTCCGTTCCGTAAACTGCAGGTTGAACTAATTCTTTTGGAACCTTGGTTTCTTCAACAGCCTGATTGGTTGGGTAAGAAACAGGGACTTTCGTCGTATGAGTATTAAACTCTTTTTCTTCTTCCCTAGCTACTGCTTCGGCTTCTATTTGTTCAATGGTTGGAAGGGGACTTTCTAAAGGAGCTGGCTCTGGTTCGCCACTTTCTTCTTTTTGAACTTTTGGTATATCCTTTTCAGAAGCAGTTGCTTTCTCTTCTTCCTGTGCAGAAGGAAGCACAGATTGACCCAAACCTAACTTTTCCTGCAAGTCATTAGATTCTTCTACAGGTTTTGGTTGTTCAGTTCCCTTTGCTTTAGCCAAGTCGCGCAGAATCTGCTCTTTAAAACTCAGCCCTTCTTTTTCTTGTGAATCTTCAGCCAAATAGTTGACCTCCTTGTTCAATATCCCTACTATTATATCTTAAAAGATAAAGAAAAGCAATAAGAGAATGCCTTTCTTTCAAGCATTCTACAGAATAATCAATTCTTTTCTCCACTATTTGGGAGTTTTCCAAAGCATATCATACCAGACTTCACCTGCATAGGTAGATTGGGATACGCCCTCGTTGATAAAACCATGTTTTTCATAGTAAGCGACCAAATAATCATGACAAGTTAAGTTGATTCCCAAACGCTGGTCGCGAATAGCAATATCCTTCATTGCATTCAACAAACTGCGACCTAATCCCATATTCTGAGCATTTTTATCAATAGATAAACTGGTCAACGAAATATAATGGTCTGTCAAATGACTATAATCTTCTACCTCAGAAGTAAAGGATTGATCTACTAAATGGCGTTCTGGACGAACAGGTCCTTCAAGGTAGCCTAAAATCTGACCGTCTCGTTCAGCTACTAAGAAACTGGTTGTTAGTTTTTGGATATGGGCTTCCAAAATCTCTCGACTCAGAGCTTCTTCTGGTCCAAAGTTTTCCCATTCAATAGTCGTAATAGCATCCAAATCTGCTAAATTTGCCTGTCTAATCTTCATTTTCCCTCCTTAAAATATGGATTATCCCAAACAAGTTCATATAAAATAGCATGGCTATCTCCCCTTTCAGAAATTCCTTCATTTATGAAAGCATTCATTTCGTAGTAAGAAATCAACTCATCCGAACAAACCAACTGAAGACCTTTTTGATTTTGTGCAACAGCTATTTCTTTGTAAGCAGCTAAAAGCAAAGTTCCCAGTCCCTGCTCTTTAAAATCTAGATGAATGGATAAGCGCTGAATCGTCATAAAATCAGAATCTTGCTGCCACTTTGACGAATTGTCTATCATTTCCTTTGTCAAATGACGTGAAAAAACGGCTGCCCCTACAAGGTAGCCAGCTATTTTCTCATTTAATTCCGCTATTAAAAAGTTCGTTTGCCCCTGTTCAATCCATTTTTGGATTGTTTCTGCACCAGCTGCTTCTGTGGAAAAATTCGCCTCCTCAATCGCAACGATTGCCTTCCAATCTTCCAAAGAAGCTTCTCGAAGGGTGACTTGTGGTATTAGATTACTGGACATTGCTTGTCAAATTGGATAGCAAACGTTCAAAAGAATATTCATAGGTTTGAATATCCCCAGCTCCCATGAAAACATAAACAGCATTTGGGTGTTCTAACAATGGCGAAACATTGTCAACAGTAATAATTTCTGCCTTTTTGATAATTTTTTCAGCTAAATCTTCTACTTTGACATCTCCGTGGTCCACTTCACGCGCAGAGCCATAGATTTGCGCCAAATAAACGGCATCGGCTTGATTCAAAGCTTCGGCAAATTCGTCCAAAAGCGCAATGGTTCTGGTAAAAGTATGTGGTTGGAAAATCGCAACAATTTCTTTACTTGGATATTTCTGGCGAGCTGCGTCCAAAGTCGCAATAATTTCAGTTGGATGATGCGCAAAATCATCAATAATTGTTGTCCCATTAACCACTTTTTCAGTAAAACGACGTTTCACACCACCAAAAGTGACTAAATGCTCCCGAACTAAATTTAAGTCAAATCCAGCTGTGTACAATAAACCAATAACAGCTGTTGCATTCATAATATTGTGGCGACCAAAGCTAGGAATCTTGAATTCTCCTAATTCTTGCCCACGGAAAGAGACTTTAAAGCTAGAGCCTGTCGTAGAACGGAGTAAGTCATGAGCGATAAAGTCATTTCCTTCCTTAAAGCCATAGTAATAAATAGGAGCGTTAGCTGTGACTCGGCGCAATTCTTTGTCTTCACCGTAAACAAATAACCCTTTGCTAACCTGTTTAGCATAATCATTAAAAGCATTGAAAACATCTTCTAAGCTGGTGAAATAATCTGGGTGGTCGAAGTCAATATTCGTGATAATTGAATATTCAGGATGATAAGGCATAAAATGACGTTCGTATTCATCTGCTTCAAATACAAAGTATTTCGCATTTGCAGAGCCGCGCCCCGTCCCGTCACCAATCAGATAACTGGTATCCGTAATGTTTGACAAAACGTGTGCCAACATACCCGTCGTTGATGTCTTTCCATGTGCCCCTGCCACTCCCATGCTGACAAAATCACGCATGAAAGTTCCCAGAAATTCATGGTAGCGCTTATAAGCAATTCCATTTGCATCAGCATAGGCAATTTCAATATTATTATCCGGACGAAAAGCATTTCCTGCAATGACTTCTACATCTGCTTGAAGGTTTTTTTCGTCAAAAGGCAGGATTTTAATCCCTGCTTGCTCTAAGCCACGTTGTGTAAAATAATATTTCTCCACATCGCTTCCCTGAACGTGATGTCCCATTTGATGCAGCATCAATGCTAAAGCACTCATTCCAGAGCCTTTAATCCCGATAAAATGATAGGTTTTTGTCATAATTTCTCCTTAAATACTAAGAGCGTTAAATTTAGTGAAACCAAGTTCACACAAAAATAATTGCTCTTGTCAACGTTCGATTATTTTTCTTCCAGCCGTGTTAAATTTAGCTCTTGCGCTATCCGGCGCTCTCTTTGGCTTTGCAATTCTTTTTTATTGTAAATTTGACTTGTTTTTAAAAAGTCATAATTATTTTTAGCTTTTTTGGGTAATTCATTTGGTTGATGTACAGAAGGCTCCGTCTTGATATCTGCCAAAATATATTGGTCCTGTTTCAAATTCCGACTATATTTTGCCAGTTCACTACCATTTCCCTTTTGGAAAAATGCTGTTGGTTGATGTGAAATAGCTGTGTTACCATTCGTAACGGCAGGATAAGAGCGCTTTTTAGAAGTAAAATCCGATGTCAAATAAGCTGCCGAACGTTTCTTTTTCAAATCCGCTCTGGCTTCTTCTCTAGCCAATTCAGCATAGCTTTTTGGGGCAGGTTTGGCGACTTCATCAGACGGAATAGCTGAAGTTGCTTGGTAAGCTTTTCCTTCTTTTACTTGACTATCTGCAATTTTCTTTACAATTGGTTCCCATTCTAAATAATTTTTATCAACATAGTCACCATTAATATTGCTGATAAGATCACTTTCATCGTAAAGATTCATACGCGGCATTTCTGATAGCATGACTTCATCGTCAGAAATCAATGGAAAAGATTTTTCTTTCATTAGCACATTTCCTTTCAACACCTCATTATAACCTATTGGTGCTATTTTTCAAGTGTTTCTGTAGAAATTCCTAGAATTTCTCGTATTTCAGCAACGGTTAGGCTGTTACGGGATTCTGTTCCATCTAGGATAGTTGATACGAGATGGCGCTTGCTTTCCTGCAATTCTTGAATTTTTTCTTCGATTGTGCCTCGCGTAATCAGGCGATAGACTTCTACATTTCTTTCTTGACCCATACGGTGAGCTCGACCAATTGCCTGAGACTCTACTGCTGGATTCCACCAAAGGTCAACTAGAATAACGGTATCTGCACCTGTCAGGTTTAAGCCAACGCCACCAGCTTTTAGGGAGATTAGAAAAGCGTCTCCTTCCCCATTGTTGAAAGCATTTGTCATCTCTTGGCGCTCTTTTGCTGGTGTAGAACCTGTAATTTTAAATGCCTCCATTTTCATCTTTTTCAATTCTTTTTCGATAATGTCTAGCATACCTCGGAATTGAGAAAAGATTAACACACGGTGGCTTCCTGTCTGAATCTGCTCTAATAGTTCTAGCAGGCTTTCTAGTTTACCACTCTCGCCATGATAATCTTCCATAAAGAGCGCTGGGGTATCACAGATTTGGCGCAAACGCATCAAGCCGGATAAAATTTCCATTTTGCTGCGATTGAGTTCTTCCTCTGTAGAAGCAAGCACGCGCTCCTGCATTTGTTTTAACTGCGCTAGGTAGATAGCCTTTTGACTATCTGCCAGTTCATTGCGATAAGACACTTCGATGAGATCTGGTAATTCTTGCAAGACATCTTCTTTCTTTCGACGCATGACAAATGGTTTGATAAAACGAGCGACAGTTTCTGCAGGCAGTTTCAAAAAGTTCTTTTTGCTAGGTAATAATCCTGGCAAAACAATTTGAAAAATAGACCATAATTCGCTGAGGTTATTTTCAATCGGCGTTCCAGAAAGAGCAAAGGTATTTTTGACCTCAAAATTTCGTAAATGATGAGCAATCTTGGTCTGTGCATTTTTCATGACCTGCGCTTCATCTAAAAAGAGATAATCGAAGTTCAATTGACTATATTCTTCAACATCTTGACGGAAAGAAGCATAGCTTGTAATCATCACCTGATGACCTTCTGCAATCAAGTTATCTCTGACTGGCTTTAATCCATAAATGACCGCTACATCCATTTCTGGCGCAAATTTTGCAAACTCATCCAGCCAATTGTAAATTAAACTAGACGGAGCCAAAATCAAAACGTTGGTCTCTTTTTTTAGCTGACTACTTAAAAAGGCAATGGTTTGAAGGGTTTTCCCAAGCCCCATGTCATCTGCTAAAATACCGCCAAATCCATAATGGTGAAGCATAGACATCCATTTGACACCCGTTTCTTGGTAATCACGCAAAGTTGCTTCCACTTTTAACGTTGGTAGCGCAAATTCCTCTGGATGCGTCAAATCAAAGGCTAAATGGCGAAATTCCTCCGAAAAGCTAACTTTTTCTTGATCTTTAAACAATTCAGATAGCTGATAAGCAGCAATCCGCTGCGTTTGGAAAATGCCGTCTTTTCCTTTTTTAACTCGTAAATCCTGTAAGGTTTTGCTGACTCTTTTTGTTTCTTCATCAAAAACGAGCACCTTGCCAGAGCGACTGATGAAATAATCATTAGCCGAAAAAAGAGCTTCTAACGCATCGTCTACTTCTGTCTGGTCAATACTTGTAAAGTCAAACCCGATATCCAACAAGCCACCATTTGTCTGAACAGAAACTGCTGGTCTTTCCACTTGGTACAAGGCTGTCAGGCTTTCTGCTACAAATACCTTTCCCAAGCGCCTAAAACGAGGGAGAATGGACGTAAAAAATGAATAAATCTCTTGTGGTTGCAATGGTGGACGAGTGCTTGTGAAATCTGCTTCAAAGCCAGCAGACAGAGCTTGTTGAAAAACCTTTTGTTCTAACTGGAAATCGCTGGCAAATGGTAGTTCTTCCAACTTAAAACGAGTATCCACAACACGATTTCCATAGTCAAACTGGATTTTGAGACGAATTTCCTGAGTATCCAATAACTCGAAATCAAACAGTGGAGTAAACGTATGAATGACTAAACTTTCTGGTGCGTGAATAGAACCGACTTTGCCAAATTCTAATAGTCCTGAAGCTAGTTTTGCTTGATCGCTTGTATCAAATTGAAGGCGTTTTTTGCGATCGGTATCCACAGGCAATTCTCGAATCACCTGAATCATCCGCTTTTGTTGATCTGTCAGTTGATAGAAATGATCCCCATAAAAAATAAAGTCACCACCATATAGGATTTTATAATTTTGCTCTGTAATGGTGAGTTCGAAATAATCCAAATTTTCCTCTACTGTAAAATCATAGATGCCTACTTCAGCATGCAAATCTTGGAAAAAGACTTTGTCATAGTCATAAAGACTATATTCCAAGCGAAAATGCGGCAAATTCATGAGTCGATTTACGCCTTCTTCAAACAGACTAGACGGAAAATAAAGATGTCTAGCTGCATTTGGAAAGATAAAAGAAGCATCTTGATCTTGCTGATAAGAAACAAGTCCTCGTAAAAACTGGATCACCTCTTGACTAGCTTCATCAAAAGCAGCCAATTGCATTTTTTCATAATAGTGCTTGCCGATTTGATAATAATCGCCTTTTTCAACAATCTTTAAAAAAGCACGAATATCCCGGATAACATAGGAGCGCTCATCTGGTAAACGACTGATGCGCAAGGTCCACAAAAATTGTCCTGTATAATCATCTTCTTGCCCGACCGCAGACAGTTCATAGTGAACGGCTACTTCTTCTGTCTGGAGGATTTTATCCAAGAAGAGACTGCCAAAAGAGACCTTCGTTTGAGTTTCTTCTGAAGTTGTCTGTTCTTCTTCCAGATTTGCCAAAACGACTTTCCCTTCAGGATCATTTTTTAGAAAATATTCTAATCCTGCAAGATGAGCACAATATTTCTTTTTTTGAAAAAAATCACAGGCACAAAAAATGGCTTCGTCGTCCAAGCTATATCGCAGATTGTGACTTTCCACTCGGCTGTAAATCATCTGATCTTTCACTTTGAGAATTTCAATTTTCCCTGCTTCGTAAAGGGCAATTCCTTCCGTCCGAATCTTCCCAGGAATCAATTTTGCCATAAGTACCACCTTTATTTTATCTATTCATTATACCATATTTTCAGCATAAAGAAAAAAAGCAAGGTTCTCCTCGCTTTCTTTTAGAAAATGTCCTCGTTGAGCTTTTTATAGCATTTAGTGCGTGCAATCAACACTTTCATAAAACCGACTAGCAATATTGTATTTCCTATTACTAAGAATACTAAAAGGAGCCAAATTCCCAGTAAAAGTATAGAGAATTTTGTTATCATCAACCAAATGACGCCCAATGTTATAGCAGCCAAGAAAAGATGTGCAATTCCTACAACTATCAAACTAAAAAGTGATAACCAATAGCGAAAACCAAACGGTTTGTACTTTCTATCATCATAATGAATATTCACATAAGCTGCACTTGCAATTCCAATGAGCACCACTTTAGCAATATTTATCCAATTCATATTTCTTTCTCACATAAGTACGTTAGACTAGTTATCTTGTACTGTACCACTTCTACTATTTTTATGTTCAGCCTTGTTTAGTTAGTTCCGCCCTACTTCCGCTTTCTGGCAATGAGATGAATTGGTGTTCCTTCAAATACGAAAGCTTTGCGGATTTGGTTTTCTAGGAAGCGCATATAAGAAAAGTGCATGAGCTCTTCTTCATTGACGAAAATAACAAAGGTTGGCGGTTTAGTCGCGACTTGTGTCGCATAGAAGATTTTCAGCCGTTTCCCTTTGTCGGTCGGTGTCGGATTAATCGCAATGGCATCCATGATGACGTCGTTGAGAACAGCTGACGGAATGCGAGTATTTTGACTTTGACTAATTCTCTTAATCATGCCTGGCAATTGATGCAAACGTTGCTTAGTCAGAGCTGATACAAAGACAATCGGTGCATAAGAGAGATACTGAAATTGGTCGCGAATATCGGCTTCCCAATTTTGCATGGTCTTGTTATCTTTTTCCAGCGTGTCCCACTTGTTAACAACGATAATAATTCCTTTACCTGCTTCATGAGCAAAACCAGCAATCCGCTTATCATACTCGCGAATCCCCTCTTCAGCATTGAGCACCATGAGCACAACATCGGAACGGTCAATGGCTCGCATAGCTCGCATAACAGAATACTTCTCTGTATTTTCATAGACCTTACCTGACTTACGCATACCCGCTGTATCAATCATAGTAAATTCTTGTCCCTCATCGTCCGTAAAGACCGTATCAATCGCATCACGAGTAGTACCAGCCACAGGACTAGCAATAACACGATCTTCTCCTAAAATCGCATTGATTAGGCTAGACTTGCCGACATTGGGACGACCGATGAGGCTGAATTTAATCATGTCTGGATTTTCAGCTGCTTCTTCATTGGGGAGATTTTCAACAATGGCATCCAGGACATCTCCTGTCCCAATCCCATGAACGGAAGAAACGGGATAAGGATCACCCAAACCAAGCGCATAAAAATCAAAAATTTCACTGCGCATCTCTGGATTATCTACTTTATTGACCGCTAAAATAATTGGCTTGTGGGTCTTGTAGAGCATGCGAGCCACATATTCATCCGCATCTGTAATACCTTCTTTTCCAGACACCACAAAAACGATGACATCCGCTTCCTCCATAGCAATCTCTGCTTGGTGCTTGATTTGCTCCATAAAAGGTGCATCTACGTCATCAATCCCGCCTGTATCAATCATGCTAAACTTGCGATTCAGCCAATCAGCCGTTGCATAAATACGGTCTCTGGTTACTCCTTCAACATCCTCAACAATCGAAATCCGCTCCCCGGCAATCCGATTAAAAAGCGTTGATTTGCCGACATTAGGACGGCCGACAATGGCAATGGTTGGTAAAGCCATAGTGTTCCTCTTTCTGTTTCAAGAAGCTGGGACAAAATGCTCAGCTTCGCTTGTTTATGTAGTTATAATTACAGGGCGCAGCGGTTTGGAGAAACTCTATTGACTTTAGGCAATTTAGAATTTCCCATGTACAATTACTAGACAATTAGTGCCAATCAAACACTGCTAAGTGAGGTCTAATGCGCTGATAAATCAGCTTTTATATCCCTTTTGACGTCAAGTTTTACTTGAGTTCATTTCCAACCTCGGAAGGTTTCCCAAACCTTTCGAGCTGTGCGGGGTGAACCAACAAAATCGAATTTCTTCAAAATGACCTTTTTGTCTCACTCCCTTTATTTTACAATAATTTCTTGTCTTGCAATAGATCCTGACTAGCAATATTAGGCTTTTGACCAAATTGCTTCGCTAGTCGCTCGCTCCATGTATCTGTTGCACGCTTCCCAGCATAGTCTGCCTGAATCTGATCATAAGCCTGAATAACAGACGCATCCTGTTCTTGATAGTTTTCTTCAAAAACGACTGTTTCATACGGCAGGCGTGGTTTAACAGCATGGTACTGATCCGACTTTCCCAAAGCCATTCCAAAAATAGGGTATGTATAATCTGGTAAATTAAACAGCTCCGCTATTTCCCTAGAAGCATAGCGAATCAAGCCAATGATGACCCCGCCATATCCCAGACTTTCAGCCGCCAAAAGAGTATTCTGCGCGACCAGACTAGCGTCAACAGAACTAATCAGAAGATTCTCCACTCCTTGTGAGTAAAAGGTATCCGTATGAAGTCGCACACCTTTCTCAGCTCGATTGAGGTCTCCGATAAAAAGAAGAAAAACAGACGACTGACGAATAGCCTCCTGAGGCACCAAATCAAACAAAGCTACTTTCTTTTCTTGATTGCGAACAACAATAATCGAATAAGATTGGAAATTCTTCCAGCTAGAGGCTGCTCGACCAGCATCAATAATCGCCTTCAAATCCTCATCTGAAATCTGCTCATCTGTAAAACGACGAACAGAAGTATGCTTTTTCATCAAATCAATCGTTTCATTCATCGGCGATTTTCTCCTTCCAGACGAACTTCCTCTGCTAAGAATTTTATTCTTTCCATGACACGACGAGCCTGCCAAGTTTCATCTCCGTTTTTGGATGTCGCAAAATGCCGTTCCAAATCCGCAAAATTAAAATTCGATGTAAAGAAAGTTGGCAAATTTTCCTGCATCCGGTGCTGTAAAATAACCTGCAAAATCTCATCTCGCATCCACGGACTTGATTGCTCCGCACCAATATCATCCAAAATCAATACTTGCGCTACTTTTACTTCATCAATCTTTTCCTTAACGAGACCAGAAGAAATAGCATTCTTTACATCCAAAACAAAACTAGGATAATGAAGCAAGGTCGTGGAAACACTGCGTTTTTCCGACAAATCATGTGCTAAGGCTGCCATCATGTAACTTTTTCCCACGCCAAAATCACCATAAAGGTAAATCGCTTTTTTGTAGTTTGGATAATCTGCCACAAAATTCGTCAGCAACTCAAAAGCCTTGTAACGACCAACATCGTCCAAATCCACTTTTGCCAAACTAGCTTCCTTGAGACTAGCCGGAAGACTAATTAAATTTAACCGTGCATTGATAGTTGCTTGTTTCTGCGCTTCGACTAGTTCTGGAGTTTCTTCATAAGAAACGTCTGCATACCCCTCATTCTTCACCAATATCGGCTTATAGCCTTTGGCAATATACGCTTTATCACCTAGCAAGAAACGGTTTCGCTCAGAAATATACTGATTAAACTTAGAAATGCTTCGTTTGATTTCAGCAGGTGTCAATCGCTCAGACTGGATAAAAGCCGCCACATCTGGATCGGCAACGATTTGTTTCACCAACTCTTCATAGTCAAATTGACGAGCTTGTTTCCTATGCGCCATCGTTTGTCCAACACTCTCCATCTAGTCACCTCCTTGGTCTAATTTCGCTAAAAGTTTTCTCTTTTGCTCCTCTAGCTCAGCCTGCTTTTCAGCACTTGTTTCATTCTTATAGTCAGGATTGCTCCAGTCGGGAACATTGCTCTTTGAAGTAGCCGTTTGATTTGCTTTTTTGCTTGGTTGTTGATTTCGCTCACGAATCCACAAAACTGCTTCTTCTGCTGATGCCACCTCCTGATATGAAAAGTCATTTGCTACTTTCAAAGCGTATTTTTCATTGAGATTAGCCGAATCCACTTTGTTAAAAGTCAACAGCAAAATCACATTGATCACTTCATCTAACAGTCCCAAATTTGCCAATTCTTGCAAACACTGACGTTCTCCTCGTGTGATTGTCGCATGCTTTGTTTTTTTGATTTCTGCCAAAAACTGCATGGCTGACCTACTCTTAGCCTCTCGAATAATCGTTTGTTCAGCATTAGAAAATCCACTTGCAGCAGGCTTTTGATTTAATTTTTGCTTCATTCGCTTGGTTGAAATCACATGACCGACAGCCGTTTCCTTAGCCAACAAATAGGTCTCATACCAAGTCCAATTTTGTTGCTCTGAAATAGCAAAGAGTACCAGCAAATCTTCTTTTTCGTTTTCAAAACGCAAGTTTTCTCGCGCCATCAATTGTTTAAAGTAATCCAAGTCAAAATGATTCTGTTTTGATTGCGGCTCTACCTTTGCATCTTCCACTTGAAAAATCTCTGACAGCTTCACATCTTGCTTCTCACCACTTGGGTGACTAGGCAACAAAGCTTCTACTGCAGCTTCACCAATCTTCTTTTCTAACAGACGCTTGTAAACAGGATTGCTTAAAAACTCACCAGACGATAATGTGGGCTGCAAATAGACCTGAAAATGATTCTCTGCATGATAAAGCTCTACTAACTGCATAGCGGACAACATTTCTAAACTTTTTTGCAAGGCATTCATCCCCAGATTGAGATGATTCAAAATGTGCCCAAAAGTATAAGATGATTTTCCATTATCCCAAAAAGCAAGAAAATACTGATAGATAGAGGTTGCATGAAACCCTAAAATTGGCAAATATAGACGAATCAAATTGGTGCTGTCCTGACTAATCAGATTATTCTTCACAAAAGAAAATTGATCATTCGGTTTCATCTATTGTTCCTTTTTCTTTTTCGCTGTTTTTGTAATCTGTTTCAAGAGGCTTTCCAGCTCGCTCACATCTTTAAAGCTACGATAAACACTAGCAAAACGAACATAAGTAATTTCATCTAAATCCACCAACTCTTCCATAACCAAACCACCGATATACTCGCTTGCGATCTCATTTTCATTACTACTGCGCACTTTTTGCTCAATTCGGCTAACAATTGCTTCAATCTCATCACTAGAAACAGGACGTTTTTGCGCCGAACGAATGATTCCATTAAAGATCTTATCTCTTGAAAATTGTTCTCTCGTGCCATCTTTTTTTACGACAACAAGTGTCCGTTCTTCTACACGTTCATAAGTCGTAAAACGATATTGACATTCATCACACTCACGACGACGACGAATTGTGTTGCCATCTTCTGCTTGCCGACTGTCAATAACACTTGATTTACTACCACCACACTTAGGACAACGCATCTGCTTCCCTCCTGAATTCTTAATACTTCATTATACCATGTTTTAAGAAATAACAAAAGATAGGAACTTCCTCACGAAAACATATAATAATCCGTTATCCTATTTACTTCTCTCAAGAAATTTTATATAATAATTGTAAACGTTATCATTTCAAGGAGAATTATAATGAAAAGATTTTTTTCTGTTGCCTTTTTTAAAGACAAAAAGAATATTGCTATTCTAGCTTTAATTGTTCTTTTGTTGGTTTCCTTTTCTACCAAAGGAAACCAGCGCGAAAATGGAGAAGAATATAAAGTACAGATTCAAAAATTAACAAAAAGCAATGAAAAAGCCGCTAAAGATTACAAAGCATTAAAAAATGAGTTTGACTCCTACAAAAGAGAAAACGAGCAATATATTGCTATAGGTAGAAAAGAGAAACAGGCAAAGAAGGAGAAGGCCGCTGAGGAAGAGAAGAAAAAGGAAGCGGAAAAAGCTAAGCAAGAAAAAGCAGCAAAAGAACAAGAAATAGCTAAACAAGCGGAAGAAAAACGAAAACAAGAAGAAGCAGCTGCCGCTCAAGCGCAGCAACAACAAGAGGCTGCTGCAGCACAAGAAGCTCAACAGCAGGAACGAACCGTTTATGTAGCTCGTAACGGAACTGCTGAGGTTTATTGGTACAGTATAGATAATATGCCACGCAATACACGGTTTGACAGAGTAGTCACCATGACTGAAGCCGATGCTATCAATGCTGGAAAACGCCACACCTCTAAAGAATGACAATCAAAAACGGGAAGTTTTATCTTGAACTTCCCGTTTTTGATTGTTAAAATGCAACTTCTGCTTCTAACCCAAAATGGTCACTAACGACAGGTGTTGCTTTGCCGTCAAAAACAACAGCAGATTTTTTAACGTTAAAATCTTTACTCGTAAAGATATAATCAATTTTTAGAGCATCCTTGTTTCCAACCCAGCCGGCAATATCGCCTTCAACTGTTGCGGTGCCAACGACTGTAGCAGCAACGGCATGACTGTCTTGCAAAGCAAGTGGACTTTTTAGAATGTACTGATAGCCCTCATAACCGACAGGATTGTTAAAATCTCCCATCAATACTAGAGGCATATCGCGTTGCAACAATTCTTTTTCTACTTGTCCCCATTCTTCTTGGAATCCTTTGTCCCACCAAGAAAGATGACAGGAAGTCACCGTTACAAGCCGTCCATCAACTTCTGTTTCTGCTAAGAGGACTTTTCTAGTGTGATAATCCGTTGGATCGTTGGCATCTGAAACCAATAACTCACTTGGTTTCAACGGCTTTAAGGATAAAATAGCGACTCCCTCATGAAACCGATCAAAACCAATATGATTATAAGCCCAAGACCAATGATAAATAAGACCTTTCTCTATCAATCTCTCCACGAGACAATGCGCAAAGTGGTCTTTATGAATCGCAATGGCGCCATCTACCGCATGATAAAATGGAGCCTGAACAACCTGTTCAGACTCCATTTCTTGATTGACTTCCTGCAGGCAAATGACATCATATTTTTCTTGAAGAATCCGCTCAGCTAGTTGATCTAGCTTTTTTTCTTGCTCATCTTCCATCCAACTATGAGTATTTAAAGTCAGGAATTTTGCCATGATTTCTCTTTTCTATTTACAATTCTACTTTAGCAACAACTGTTTTCGCTGCTACTTTGCCGAATGTTTCAACAGTTACAGATTTAATAGCTTGTGCATTTGTGAAGACAACAACTGTTGAAGTTTCACGACCTGCTGCTTTGATAGCTTCTAAATCAGCTGTCACAAGAAGATCACCTGCTGTAACTTTTTGCCCTTCTGCAACATGCACTTCAAATGGTTTACCTTCAAGACTGACCGTATCAAGTCCGATATGAACAAGCACTTCAAGACCATTATCAGTCAAGAGACCAAGAGCATGTTTTGTAGGGAAAATGCTTGCAATCGTACCTGCTACTGGTGAGTAGATCTTGCCATTTTCAGGTTCAACAGCAAATCCGTCACCCATCATTTTTTGAGAGAAGACTGGATCTTTGACATCTGTAATCGCAATCACTTCACCGTCTGCGACTGTCTCAACTTCTTCTGTCACGCCTTTGTAGCTCGCTTCGGCAGCTTGTGAAGCTGTCATTTGGCTCGGAAGAGTTTCAGGAATCACTTCGCCTGAGTCAAGTAAGTCTTGAATGTCAGATTTCAAAACATCCGCTTTCGGACCATAAATGGCTTGAACACCTTGACCTTTCATCACCAAGCCCATAGCTCCTTCGGCTTTCCATTGCTCTTCTGTACCAACTTTTTCTGCATCTTTAACAGTTACACGAAGACGTGTCATACATGCGTCAACATCAACAATGTTTGCACGTCCACCAAGAAGATTGATAATATTCACAGCTTGAGATGCTTCTGCTACTTTGCCACCAGCTGCGGCAGACGAAGAACTATCTTCTCCATCAGCTGTTTCATAGTTTCCGTTACGTCCTGGAGTTGCGTAGTTAAATTTCTTAATCATGAAGTTGGCAATAAAATACATTCCAACTGCAAAGAGCACTGTTACCCAAACAAAATTAATAATATCCATACCCAAACCAGCATTGATGGCTAGTGGAGTACGAGTCAGAAATTCGATTGAACCAAATGAGTGCATACGCAAGTGAACAATATCTGCCATAGCAAAGGCTAACCCTTGCACAACAGCATACACCAAATAAAGAGGTGTTGCAACAAACATAAACATGTATTCAATTGGTTCTGTAACACCTGTTAAGAAAGTTGCAAGTCCTGTTGCAATCATCATCCCTTTGTATTTATGTTTCTTATCATCATCTACATTTCGATAAATTGCAAAGGCAACCCCCATCAAAATACCAAATGAACCAATCATTTGCCCAACTTTAAAACGAGCTGGAGTAATACTATTTAGAAGATGTTGATATTGGTCAGCGTGTGAACCTTTTAAATTAACAAGGTCTGTTACCCAAGCCAACCATAATGGATCTTGACCAAATACAGTCGTTCCTTTAGCAGCCCCTGTCAACACTTCATATGTCCCACCTAATTGAGTATAGTTGATTGGAATTGTCAACATATGGTGAAGTCCAAATGGTAAAAGAAGACGTTCTAAAGTACCAAACAAGAATGGTGCGAGAATTGGAGCTGTCTTTTGAGAGTTAGCAATCCAAATACCAAAATTGTTGATTCCAGTTTGAACAACTGGCCAAAATACTGCAAGAATCAAAGCCACAATTGTAGAACGCAAAATAACAACGAATGGCACAAACCGTTTACCATTAAAGAATGAAAGCGCATCTGGTAATTTACGGTAATTATAATATTTGTTGAAAGCAGTTGCTCCAACAAAACCGGCAATGATACCAACAAACACCCCCATATTAAGGGCAGGAGCTTCAAGTACACTTACAAAATAATCAGCCACCTTAATGGTTCCACCAAAGACAGTTTTTACAGTAGCTCCTTGTTTTGTAAGAAGGTCTGAAGTTACTCCAAAAAAGACCCCTGTAATACGGTTAATTAAAATAAATGAAAGTCCGGCCGCAAATGCACCACCAGCACGTTCCTTTGCCCAGCTACCTCCAATAGCTAATGCAAACAAAATGTGAAGGTTTCCGATAACTCCCCAACCAATTTGCTCAAGAATACCGCCTGTTGTAACAAGAGCAGCTACGTTTGGATTGATCATTGGAATTGACTTACCAATACTGATCATCAAACCAGCCGCGGGCATTACTGCGATAACGACCATCAGAGCTTTTCCGAATTTTTGCCAAAATTCGAAACTGAATATGTTTTTGAATGTCTCTTTCATCATTCATATCTCCTTATAAAATTTTCCGCAAGCGCTTTCCGCAAACGTTTGCATTTATTTGACTCTTTAATTATATCATATATTTCTATTTTGTAAAGCGTTTTTATATAATATTTTAAAAATTTTTCCTATTTCTTGCTTGCAAATTGTAATAGACTAGGGAAATACGCCCATTAGAAAAGTGCAGAAAAACGATATTTCCTGCACCTCAGAGTTATTCTTGCATAGCATAACCAACACCACGCACGGTTTTTATATAACTTTTTTGCCCCACTATATCAATTTTACTACGAAGATAGCGAATATAAACATCGACAACATTTGTTTCAACAGCTCCTTCGTATTTCCACACGCGTTCTAACAACTGTTCACGGCTTAAAGCCTGATGACTTCCCATCAATGTTGCTAATAAATCATACTCTCTTCGAGTCAAAGCAATCACTTCTTCACCTCGATAAACTGTATGATTTTGCACATCAATCCGAAGATTCCGATAAGATGTTGGAACTTTCATCTGACTACAATGCTGGTCAATAAAATCACGCCCACGAAAAATGGCAGAAATTTTTTCAACTAAGTCCGTCACAATGAATGGTTCTACCATGTAAGCAACAGCAAAGCGTTGGATTTCCTCAGTATATTGAAGAATATTATCACGATTATCCAATACAATGATGACCGAAGCAGGCTTTATCACACTTAATTGTGCGGCAAATTCTGTTCCTGTCATATCGTCAAGCATAAAATTCAACAGGAATAAATCGTATTGATTAGCTCTCGCAGACGCCAAAGCATCTTTTCCTGTTTCAAAAAGATCAACTCGATAACCTTCTTTTTGTAATTCTAAGCCAATAAATTGCGCTAATTTTTTTTCTTTCTCAACTAATAAAATCCGCTTCGCCATAGCCTATCCTATTTTTCATCATACCAAGAATAGTGGTAAATTCCTTCTTTGTCCTTGCGTTCATACGTATGCGCACCAAAGTAATCGCGTTGCGCTTGAATTAAATTGGCTGGCAAGTTTTCTGCACGATAGCTATCAAAGTAAGCAATCGCACTAGAGAACGTTGGTACCGGCACACCTGCTTGAACAGCCAACGCCACTACATCACGAACAGCTTGTTGGTATTTGGCAGTGACGTCCATAAAATATTCGTCAAGCAGTAAGTTTGTAAGATCTGGATTACGTCCGTATGCATCTGTAATTTTTTGCAAGAAACGAGCACGAATGATACAACCAGCACGCCAAATAGAAGCAATTTCACCAAACGGAAGATTCCAATCCTGCTCTTTAGATGCTACACGCAATTGTGAGAAACCTTGTGCATAAGACATAATTTTTGAGAAGTAGAGGGCTTGACGAATTTTTTCAATCAATTCAGCCTTGTCTCCTTCAAATTTAAATGCAGCTGGTTTTGGAAGAACCTTGCTTGCAGCCACACGTTCATCTTTATAAGCAGAAATATAGCGTGCAAAGACAGACTCTGTAATGAGCGGAAGCGGTACACCAAAGTCAAGAGCTGATTGACTCGTCCATTTACCAGTTCCTTTATTTCCAGCCGCATCCAAAATGTAATCAACGATTGGTCCATCTTGACCTTCATCATCTTTACGAGTCAAAATATCAGCAGTGATTTCAATCAGATAGCTATCCAACTCACCTTTATTCCATTCTGTAAAGATGTCAGCCATTTCTGCTGCTGAAAATCCAAGCAAGTGTTGCATTAAATCATAGCTTTCCGCAATCAATTGCATATCACCATATTCTATCCCATTGTGAACCATTTTTACATAATGACCTGCACCGTTTGGACCGATGTAAGTCACACATGGCGCACCGTCTTCTGGTGCTTTGGCTGAAATTTCTTCCAACACGTCTGCTACTAATTCATAAGCTTCTTTTTGCCCACCAGGCATGATAGACGGTCCTTCAAGCGCACCTTTTTCGCCACCAGATACACCTGTTCCGATGAAATTGATTCCTGAATTTGCCAATTCTTCTGAACGACGAATGGTGTCTTTATAGAAAGTATTTCCACCGTCAATCAAGATATCTCCCTTATCAAGGAAAGGTAAAAGTGCCTGAATCGTTGCATCAGTTCCTGGCCCAGCTTTGACCATGAGCATGATACGACGTGGTTTTTCAATAGAATTTACAAAACTTTCCACATCATAACTTGGAACAAAGTTTTTTTCAGGGTGAGATGCAATCACATCTTCTGTTTTATTCGCTGAGCGGTTGTAAATTGCTACTGTATAGCCACGAGATTCAATATTAAGGGCAAGGTTACGACCCATGACGGCCATACCAACAACACCAAAATTCGCTTTTGTCATTTTGTACTCCTCTTTTTAGTTTGTTTTATTTTATCATTTTTATGCGTGAAAATAAAGGATTTGTTATTTTACATGAAACTATTTGCTAGCATAAATAGAAAAACATATAAGTAAAATAATTCTTAGAACCTGTTCCCGCAAAGATAGTTTTGTCAGACGAAGATTCACTCTTTAGTTAATCTAGACAAAAATTTGCAAGAATACTGAATATATGTCAAAAAACTTTAATAACGGACGAGTGACGGAGAATAGTCTTTTATATATGAAAAAGTTGTCTGTAGAATACAAGCCCTTATATTTATATATGTGTGCCAATGAATTTACTAGCTAATTGATAAACCTGTCGCTCTGCTTTATTGGTTCCCCACGTCTTGAGTTCCGATTTTACAAGTTCTGGAAATTTTTTACTAATATCTTTTAAAGCATTCCCTACGGACTTTCTTACGTATTCACTAGAGTCTAATCTTAAGTTCGACAATCTTTTTATCGCTTCCTGAGGATTCTCATTAAAATAAGGTCTGCTAGTCCATATTCGTAAACCTTCTGTTACTGCTCTTCTTGTATTTGGCTGTTCTGCATATAGCCACTCATCAATTATATCTAGAGATTGCTCATATCCAACTCTTTTGCAATACTCATCAAAGGATTTTGCTAGAATTTCCTGAACTCTCCAATTCTTATCTTTCGACACTTCTTCTTTCATAAAATGCAAAACTGCCTTATCATCAGACAAATATCCGAATAAAAAGACAGCATACATCCGAACTTGATATACCTCTGATTGATAAGCTAATTTAGCTAATGCATGCACTTCTTTTTCTTCATAACTTTCAAAATCTAACTGCGCTCTTTTCTCAAATTCTTTAAAACCATTTTTTATTTCAGAAAAATCATGCTCTAATCTTTTTATGTATTTTTGCATATTCTGCTCCTTTTTCCAATAAAAAATATGGCAAACAAAAATTAGATTTTTCACTCCTCATCAAATAGACCTTGCAGGCTAGCAAAAGGACTGTTCTTCTCTTTTTGCTCTTGTTTACTTTGCTGATACTCTTCTTCGGTCATGACCTGCCAATCATTTCCTGAAGGCATGCTATCACTCGCTTCCTCCTCGGCTGTCAGCACTTTAAGAGGGATATGCAATAAAATATTATCTGCCACACTTTCAGCTAAATCGATTTCTTCATTTTCAATCGGCAACACCAAGTCATCCGCTATCAAATCCTGATCTACTTTTCCACTATGCGCATCAGCAAAAACTTCATTTACCAAGTAGCTCTCTTTTTGCTCTACCGGCTCCATGCTGCGACTTGATGCCAGTGTAATGGTATAAGACAAATCATAATCTAAAAAGTAAAGACCGTCCTCATATTGCACTCTTCCACTTGCAAAAATATCTTGGACATTTAAAATTTCAGGATTGCGCACTTGCAATTCTTGTGTCAAATCAAATCCTTGCTCAAAAGCAAGACCATCTGGATTTTTACGAATTTCTTGAATATGTAACATCATTTCCTCATTTGTATTTAAATTTCTAGATTTATTATACCATTTTTGAGATGAGAAATAGGAGAGAAACCATTATTTTGTTATAATAACAATCAAAAGGAGGATTGTGATGGATAATTTAGGTTGTATATTTAAATCTTTCCGAGATGCTAGGACATATTTCCTTGACAGAAGCAACCGGAGGAGAATTTTCAAAGTCTATGCTATCACGTTTTGAAAATGGTCGGAGCGAACTTTCTGCTCAAAAATTATTTACAGCTCTTGAAAACATCCACACAGATGTTAAAGAATTTACTCTAGCAGCTCCTGGACATCAAAAAAATTCCGAACAACAACTAATTGACACCCTTCAAGAACAGTCTGATAATCCAGATTTTATCGAAGCTTTTTACTTAGAAAAACAAGCTCTATATCAAAAATCCAGAAAAAAGGAAAATATGATTGGAGCTATTATTGTCAAAGGTTTTCTTTGTGCCCTAAAAGATGGAGTTACAGCTTCCACAGAGGAAAGTAACTTTCTTCATAATTATCTCTTTTCTGTGGATATTTGGGGTTTGTATGAACTTAAACTTTTCGCCTTTTGTACGACTATTCTCTTCTCAAAACTTTATACACAATATACAAAAGAAATGGTCAACAGAAAAGATTTTTTAGGCTTATTTGAGAGCAATCGTTATACTATTCATACCATTTTTATAAATGGCTTCTTTCTAGCTATTGAATCAAGACACTTTGCAGAAGCTACTTTCTTCGAAAACTGGATTAAAGCTCATTTTTATAAGGAAAATGAAGCCTATCTACGAATCGTTTTTAAATTTGCTCAAGGAGAACTCCTATTCCTTTAAGGAAATAAAGAAAACGGATTGAAACAAATGAAGCAAGCTGTCCATATCTTGCAACTATTAGATTGCCAGACTAGTGCTGAATACTATCAAAATGGAATTGAAAAGCTCCTCAAAGAAAATTAACTTTTGTTGAATATGTGCAACGTTTTGCTGACGTTGCATTTTTTCATTTATACTAAAATACATAAAGTTTACTTGCAAGTTACTTTTCCATATCGTTCACTTACTTAGACTTTATTCCCACTTGCGAAAAGGCTATTGAATTTACTTTTTTGCTTGTTATAATCAATGCAACACACATAGGAGGTTATCATGAAACTTATTTTGAGAAATAAAGTATTTGCTTTTATTAGTCTGTCACGCATATTCAATATTTTGGGCTCTTCCATTTATAATATTGTTTTTGTAGTCTTTGCATCCAGTTTACCAAATCCTAAATTTGCTGTTGGAATCGCTAATTTTATCGTTCTCGTTCCAGTGTTTTTCACTATTTTTGTGGGAATGAAAGCTGATCAAACAACCCATAAAGCTCGTTGGCTCATTCACATGGGCTATCTCCAAGCCATGTTATTTGTCTTTGTAGCATTTCTAACTCGCTCAACTTCTTATCTAGCTTTTTCTGTCGTTTGTTTGCTAAATATCGTATCAGATATGATGAGTGATTATCGTAGTGGTCTGCAAATGCCTATTTTGAAAAAGAATCTAGCAGAGGAAGAGATGATGCCAGCTTTCTCCTTTATGCAACTAATTGCTTATCTCTGCAATCTTGCCGGACAAGCATTAGGAATTTGGCTTCTTGCTATCAGCAACCAACAATTTGCGTTGGTCGCCTTCATCAATGCCTTAGCTTTCCTACTTTCTTCCACTACTCTTTATTTTGTTCGTCATAAACTCACCCATGACCCAGTCAAAGAAAATGAAAATCCTCTTCCTCTCAAACAACAATTCCTAGAAATGTATCACAGCTCCAAACTAATTTTTGAACAAAACGGAGACAGCCATTTTTTGACTTTACTCTTTCAGATACTAATACTCAATGCACTCGGCGGCTCTATTATGGCCATTTACAATCTTTATTTATTGGATCATTCTTTATTTGGACTTCCTTTCAGTCAATCTCTTCTC
Organism: Streptococcus sp. HMSC034B03; assembly: GCF_001838575.1. Taxonomy (NCBI): domain Bacteria; kingdom Bacillati; phylum Bacillota; class Bacilli; order Lactobacillales; family Streptococcaceae; genus Streptococcus; species Streptococcus sp. HMSC034B03. The sequence continues at coordinate 11,760 of NZ_KV837633.1, read as the reverse complement.
ATTTTTGAAACAACGATTATTTTAGGAGTTATCTCTGCCAGCCTGACTCCCAATGATTATTTTAGCAAACTTTCCGTCAATAAAATTGCTTTTTGGGCTACTTTATCCATTGCTCTAATTGGCTTCATAAATCTTCTCCAGCTACCCGTTTTCCTTACTATTTTTGCTGTTTTCTTTATCATGTATCTTTCTGGAAAAGTCAATCCCAAAATCAACAGCATGCTTCTTAGCAAACTTCCATCAGATATCTTAGCACAGACTTCTAACTTTCTGAGTTTGCTATTTAGTTTTTCTGTCCCATTTGGTACCATGATGTTTACCAGTCTCGCTATTTGGAATATGAAAGTCGCTTGGATTGTGTTTACAATCTGTGGCGTGCTGTCTCTCTTACTCTCATTCCAAAAACAAAATAGATAAAGCTATCATAACTAAAATTTATATGGTGAAATACAAAAAAGATTGGGACAGACAGTCATGATTGCGGCACAATCATAATAGTCTATCTCAACCTTTTTACATTTTTCTTAAGCGCTCCACTCGCTCTGAAATCGGCGGATGAGTGTAAAATAGCTTTTGAAGTCCACCTTCTTTTTTCGGATCATTGATATAGAGAGCTGCACTAGCGTCGTCTACTTTATGGTGCATCGGCTCGCTATTTTCTAATTTCAAGAGAGCATTAATCATCCCCTGTGGATTGCGTGTTAATTCCACACTGGAAGCGTCTGCCAAAAATTCACGTTGACGAGAAATCGCCAACTGAACCAAAGTAGCTGCTAAAGGAGCCAAGATAATCGCAACGAGCGACAAAATCAGTATCAGAATTCCCAAACCATTATCATTATCTCGGCTATCACGTCTGCGACTACCACCGCCAAACCACATCATTCGTCCAGCTAGGCTAGATAGCATGGTCACTGCACTAACAAGTGCTACCGCAATTGTTGAAATCCGAATATCATAATTACGGATATGGCTCACTTCATGTCCAATAACCGCTTCCAGCTCTTCACGATTCATTAGATTTAGCAATCCTGTCGTTGCAGCAACTGCTGCATTTTCAGGCTTTGAACCAGTCGCAAAAGCATTGGGCGATGAATCCTCTACAATATACACCCGTGGCATCGGAACTTGTGCTACCATTGCCATATCCTCTACCACATGATAAAGGTCAGGAGCTTCAGCCTCAGTGACTTGTCGAGCACCGTTCATAGACATGACAACCTCAGTAGACTGGAAAATCATGCTAAAAGCATAAATTACACCAATGATAAAGGCAATTATCACACCACCGAGAGTTGAATCTAGCCATAAATAGCCGACTGCTGCTCCAATAATCGCTAACAGAGCAAAAAAAGCAATCAAGAGAACCCACGTTCGTCTTTTATTACTAGCAATTTGATCAAAGAGCATATTAGTCACCTAGACCGCTAAAATCAACTTTTGGTACAGATTTTTCTTCTTCTGGGACAGCTAAGAAATCTGCCGGCTTAAAGCTGAACATTCCAGCAATAATATTACTTGGAAATGTTTCCAGCTTCACATTGTAATTGCTTGTTACACTATTATAAAGTTGACGAGAATACGAAATTTTATTTTCAGTGTTAGTCAGTTCTTCTTGCAATTTTACAAAGTTCGTACTTGCTTTCAATTCTGGGTAATTTTCTGCAACTGCAAAAATGCCAGAAATTTGACGCGTCAAGGCATCACTTGCTTTCATAGCTTCTGCTGGCGTTGTAGCAGCTGCCACTTGACGACGAAGCTCTGTTACCTTTTCAAGCGTTGATGCTTCATATTTAGCATACCCTTTGACCGTTTCAATCAAATTTGGCAACAAATCATTTCGACGTTTTAACTGAACATCAATCTGACTCCACGCTTCCTTGGTTTGCATACGACTTTTGACAAGACCATTGTAACTGGCAATCACAAACAATACAAGTACCACAACAATAGCTAAAATAATTATCCACATAGGCATTCTCCTTTAAATTTATTATAGACATTATACCAGAAAAATGAAAAGAATAAAAATTTAGACTTCTTCAAAAGAGAAACTTTAAAGATTCTCTTCTGATTATCTGGTATAATAGAAATAAGAAATACAAATAAGGACAAATGGATGACACCCGAAGAATTTTATGAACTCTTAAAACAGCAGCAGATTGAACTCACAGACCGACAAAAGCAGCAATTTGAACACTATTTTGAACTGCTCGTTGAATGGAATGAAAAAATCAATCTGACAGCTATTACTGACAAAAAGGAAGTCTATCTCAAGCATTTCTATGATTCAAGCGCTCCCATTTTACAAGGACTGATTGAAAATAAAAACATCAAACTATTGGATATTGGAGCAGGGGCAGGTTTTCCGAGTCTCCCTATGAAAATCCTCTATCCAGCACTAGATGTAACGATTATTGATTCTCTAAACAAGCGTATTCTGTTTTTAAATCACTTGGCTGACGAGTTAGGTTTGGAAAACGTTCATTTTTATCATGGTCGGGCAGAAGATTTTGCTCAAGATAAAGACTTCCGCGCCCAGTTTGATATTGTCACTGCACGCGCTGTTGCTCGTATGCAGGTCTTAGCCGAGCTGACCATTCCCTTTCTTAAAGTTGGCGGGCGTCTTTTAGCGCTCAAAGCTAGCAATGCTCCTGAGGAATTAACAGAAGCAAAAACCGCGCTTAGCCTTCTTTTCAGCAAAGTCGAAAAAAACATTCATTACCAACTCCCCAATGGCGACCCGCGGTATATCACGGTTGTTGGCAAGAAAAAAGAAACTCCCAATAAATACCCACGCAAAGCAGGAATTCCTAATAAACGGCCGTTATAAAAAGAAAAGCAAACCATTTTAATCGGTTGGTTTCGTTTTTATCTGCCAACTTTTTGGCTCCGATATTGGTAATGCTTATAAAGTGCAGCATAGCGTCCGTGGTATTCTTTCAGCCAAGGCTTATCTCGACCGCAAAAGTGAAGAAAAACGGTATTCTCAATCACCCAATCCAAGTCCCACTCACCTTTACTCCGAGCATAATACAGCACATTGTAGCGTGCATCGTAGTTATACAATTCATCTGGAATCTGAATTGTCAAATGTCCATACAAAGCATTCAGCACATCTTGATCCGGTAAAAAGAGTTTAAAACTATTTTGCGCAATGTAATCTAAAATAGCTTCACGCTTCACTTCTTTCCGAATCGCTGTCAGATTCATAAGTAAAACTCCTGAATTATAGTAACTTTCCGCCTCAAAATTCTGCAAGCGCAACTTATTGACTAAATCTGTCATGTTGGTATCTGAACCATGACTGGCTGCAGCATATAAAGAAGCTCCTAACTCCATTTCATAAAGAGGACAAATATCATTCAGACATAAAATATCTGCGTCTAGGTAAAGAATTCTGTCTAAGTCTTTAGGAAGGTATTCATGTGCCAACAAACGATAGTAAATTGTTTCTGGATACCGATCAGTGCTGGGGGCGTCCTCAAATGCTTTTTCCCCAATCACGACTGGTTCATAGATAATCCCTAGTGCCTCACAAAATTCCTCAATCTCCACATTCCTTTTTAACAATTTTTTTTGCAAAACAAACAAATGCAGCAAAGCTGACGGTGAATTTAGGTAAACGGAATACAAGGTTGTTTTAAATTGCTCGACATAGCGATCATCAATTGAAAATAAAAGATTTATTTTCGGCATCTGCTCCCCATTCTATCTCATCTATTCTTCTCGAAAAACAGGCTGCGCTCCAAACGTTTGTGAAACAGGCATGATTTCAATCCGGTTAATATTAACATGAGGAGGCTGTCCAACAATCCAAGCAACAGTATTGGCAATATCAACTGGCTGAATAGCATGAGCTCCCTCATACAATTTTCCAGCTCGTTGATCGTCCCCTTTAAATCGAACAGTTGAAAATTCTGTTCCCTCACAAAGACCGGGTTCAATGTTAGTAACACGAATATGGTGCCCTGCCAAATCAGCACGTAAATTCAAAGAAAATTGCTTCACGAATGCTTTACTAGCTCCGTAGACGTTGGCACCTGGATAAGGAACCGTTCCAGCAGTCGAACCTAGATTGATAATCAATCCACTATCTCGCTCTACCATTTGCGGTAGGATCTGACGTGTTAGATAAACCAAACCAACAATATTGGTCTGAATCATCGTCAGCCAATCTTGCATATCTGCCTCATAAGCCTTGTCTAAGCCCAATGCCAGACCTGCATTATTGACCAAAATATCAATCGTTCTCCAATCCTCCGGCAAACTTTCTAAAGCCTGATCCACACTTTTTGTATCCGACACATCCATTTGAAGCGGATAAAAATTTTCAAAACCCAACTCCTCTTGAAGTTGTGTCAACTTTTCCAATCTTCTCGCTGCTCCAATCACTCGGTGACCTTCTGTCACCAAGCGACGACAAATAGCTTCACCAAAACCAGCTGAAGCTCCTGTTACCAATGCAATCATTTTCTTCCTCCTATGTACATTTCAATTTTCGTTTATAGCCAAGGATTGTAAAAGCGACCGTGATTAACAAAAAAGAGTAAAAAACTGAGTAGTAAAAATAAAATAGCCAGCAAAATCACTTCAATATCCAATCTCTGAAAAGCCTGATAAGTGTACCAAGTCCGCTTCTTATTTTTACCAAAACGGCGCAATTCCATGGCTGTCGCAATCGTATCAATCCGCTCCAGCGAGCTAAAAATCAATGGAATAATGATTTGCAGGTTCCCCTTGATGCGCTGGCTTAATTTTGCTTTTTTGGACAATTCCAAGCCACGCGCTTCTTGCGACATTCTGATCAGGTAAAATTCCTCCTGCAGGTCAGGAATATAGCGCAGCGTCAAACTGACAGAATAGGCAATTTTATAAGGAATTCCGATTTGATTCATACTGGATGCAAACTGACTGGGATGAGTGGTCATCAGAAAAATAACCGCCAAAGGAATGGTACAGAGATATTTCAAGAACAGATTAAACAAATAAAAGATTTCCTGCGCAGTTACGGTATAACTGCCTAATCCGCTGAACCAGACCGTCTGTTGGCCATAAATCTCCACTCCGTATTGAGGAGCAAACAGATAAACCATGATAAGATTCAAAGCGGCAAAAATACCTGCAAAAGCCAAAACAAACGATACATCTTTAAAATGAATGTTCGAAACTCTAAAAAGAAAGAGTGAGCCAATCGCAATGACCAACAGCAAGCGAGTATCGTAACTAATCATCGCTGCAGTTGATACCAAAATGAAAAACAGTAACTTACTCGCTCCGGATAGGCGATGCAAAAAGGTCGTTCCCGCATGGTAACCAATAAGTTTTTGCTGATTAAGCATGACTTTCCTCCCTTTCTTGCATATAAAATTCTGTTAAAGCGAGTGGATCAACGTTTAATTTCTCAGCCAAGTAAAAGATAGACGTTTCCTTGAGGTTCGCTGCATGAATCAAAGTCTTATCTGTCAAAACTTCGGCCGGTGTTTTGTCTGCCAAGATCTTTCCGTCTAACATCACAACCGCACGTTCAGAATAATCCAGCATTAATTGCATATCGTGTGTAATCATCACAATAGTGTGGCCTTTTTGATTCAACTCGTCCAAAAAATTCATGATTTCTGTATAATTATGTTGGTCTTGCCCAGCTGTTGGCTCATCTAAAAGAATAATCTCTGGATTTAACACTAAAATGGAAGCAATGGTCACACGCTTTTTTTGCCCAAAGGACAAAGCAGAAATAGGCCAATGTCGAAATTCATATAGACCACAAGTTTTTAGTACAGTTAAGACTCGCTTTTTTATTTCTTCTTCTGCAATCCCACGCAACTTCAAGCCTAAAGCAACCTCATCAAAAATCATGGTCGTAGAAATCATCTGATTTGGGTTTTGCAAAACGTAACCAATCCGTTCTGCCCGCTCTTTAATGGAGTCGCCTTTGATGTCTCTTCCCTGCCAAGTATAGCTTCCTTCTGTTGCGATAAACTGGCAAAGCGCTTTGGCTAACGTGGATTTTCCAGCACCGTTTTTCCCGACAATGGCAATTTTTTCGCCTTTAGAGATTGTAAAATCAATATCTTGTAAAACCTTTTTCTCACCGTAGGCAAACTGGACATTTTTCAACTCCAGCAAATCATCCTGTGCCTGTGATTTTTGAATAGAAACTTTTTCACCCAAAAACTGAACAGCGGAGACATCTATCTGAGCTAAATTTGCCAACTGTGCAGAATTTTCTAGCTGAAAACCAAGCTGACGCAAGGTGGTCAGATAAAGCGGCTCTCGAATCCCATTTTCGGCTAATAACTGCGTATGTAGCAGGTCATCAGGACTGCCGTTAAAGAGAATTTGTCCGTCATTGATGAGGACGATCCGATCAATAGACCGATACAGTACATCTTCCAGACGGTGCTCGATAACAATCGTTGTCGTTCCTGCTTCCGCATGGATCTGATCAATCAGCTCAATCGTATCCTGTCCCGACTTCGGATCTAAATTTGCCAAAGGCTCATCAAAGAGCAAAATCGGACTTTCATCAATCAGCACCCCAGCCAAACTGACCCGCTGCTTCTGCCCACCAGATAAGTCTTGAGGACGTTGGTGTAACAGCGATAACAAATCCAATTTCTCTGCCCACAAATGAACCTTTTCTCTCATCGTTGGCAAATTAACCATGTCATTTTCCAAAGCAAAAGCCAAATCTTCCGCGACACTCAGCCCGATAAATTGACCGTCTGTGTCTTGCAAGACGGTACTGACAAGATTGGACAAGTCATAAATGCTGCTGCCAAACGCAGACTTACCTTGAATCCACAGATTCCCAGTCATTTCTCCATGATAAATAGTTGGAATAATGCCATTTAAGCATTGTCCAAGAGTGGACTTTCCCGAACCAGAAGGGCCGACTATCAAGACCTTCTCGCCCTCATAAATCGTCAAATCAACATTTTTCAAGGTTGGTTCTGTCTGCGCTTGATACTGAAAACTAAAGTTTTCAAATTGAATAATTGGTTTTTTCATAGCATGTTCTCTATAAAGCAAGGGCAATTTGCATTGCCAAGTTAGCCACTTTGTCTTTTTCATCTAGGTCTGCATGATTGGCTAAATTGCGCATATCCCAGGCTTCTTCTGACAAGTGATCCGCCGCATAAAAGAAATGGCAAACGGAAATCTCACGAAAAGCTGCCAAAGCTGCAACTGCTGAACATTCCATGTCTACACAAACAGCACCCATTTCTTTTCGCTTATGGAGTTTCGCAGCCGTTTCCCGATAAATGCCGTCTGTCGTCCAAACTTTTCCAACTGTATGAGAAATTCCTTTAGCAGCTAAAAATGACCGTAAAAAATCCCGCAAACCGACATTTACTTCTATCTCATCAGAAGCCGGCAGGTAATGATAACTGGTCCCTTCATCACGAATAGCCGCATGAGGAACAATGATAGACGTTTCCCTAATCGTTTCATCTAAAACGCCACATGTTCCAAAAAGAACCAGCTTCTTCATTCCAAAGACAATCAAATCTTCCAAAATAGCGATACAGGCAGCCGCCCCGACCGGTGAATTGAACACGGCGATTGCCTTACCTTTTATAATAACCTTGTAAATGGGAATTTCAATATTTGCCATGGAAGTGGAGGTCAATAGCTCATGCTGAAAATCAGCCAGCATGCGCTTAAAGGTCTCACGGGCAAAGCAAGACACCACTGTTTCTGGAAAATTCGGTAGCGCCTCCACCAAATCTTCTGGATTGATAATCGCCTGACGATTTTCATCAAATTCCTCTAAAATCATCCACTTCTCCTCTTGTACTTACTCATTCTATTGTAGCACAAAAGAAAATAAGATGAAAATCAATTTTGAAGTCCGCGAACACTGTCGCAAAATTAAACCTTGAACGTGAAAAAATCTGACCAAACAAGAAGCGTTCAGCTTCTTGCCGACCCTACACGGTTACTGAGAAAGTGCGGCAATGGTTAAAATAGTCGACCCGGTCGACGAAACAAACTTAAACCAGTTGAGACTATCGACCCAGTCGACGGGACAAACAAGAACTCGTTTCTTCTGTCTGAGCCTCGAACGACATGAACCAAAATCAGTTTGCTCCGTCCGAGCCTCGGATGACATGAACCAAAACTAGTTTACTCTGTCCGAACCTCGGATAACATGAATCAAAATCAGTTTGCTCTGTCCGAGCCTCGGATAACATGAATCAAAATCAGTTTGCTCCGTCCGAACCTCGGATGACATGAACTAAAACCAATTTGCTCCGTCTGCCCCTCGGATGACATGAACTAAAACTAGTTTGCTTCGTCTGAACTTGGACAGCATGCCTAGACAATATTTTTCTCATTAGGTGCTTTCTTAAGTCTAAAAAGCAAATGAAAAGCTCCATCATAGGGCATTTTGCCATTATAAAGCAAGAAACTGAGGCAAAAATGCTCAGCTCCTTTGTTTATATAGTCATCAGAATTATAAGACGCAGTGGTGAGAGTAAGAAGAAACATTTTCAAACCTTCACTCCGTCTCACTCCCGCTTCATGTCACTAATCTTTTTTCAAACTTCCTGATTTGGTTTGCGTGCGGGCATAAGCTAGCAAAAGCACTGTTCCTGCAATAGCAACCGTCAAACCATTAGAAATCGTTGCAACAACGCCCTGTACAAACACCTTGTTTGCAGGCTCATTGTAAATCAAAATATCACCTAGCGGCGCAATGACAATCCACACCACAGCATTGGCCAACAGTTGAATTACATTGAACGATACAATATCTTTTGCTTCAAAAATACCTTGCGTAACACGGAGTCTTTTCCGAAACAGCCCAATAATCAAACCAAACAAACCGCTGGCAATGACCCATGACCACCAAGGATTTCCATATTGCAAAGAGTCTTTTAGGGCATGCCCGATGAAGCCCGTTAAAAATCCAACAACCGGACCAAAAATCACACTAAACAAGGCCTGCAAAGCATACTGCAATTGAATGCTGGTATTTGGCACAGGAGTTGGAATACTAATCATTCCGATAACGACGAAGAGGGCTGCTCCAATCCCCGTTGCGACAACACTTCTTATTGAATTATTTTTCATAATAATCTCCTTTATTATTTATTTTTCAATCCGCTTGATTTCAATACTCCATTGCGCTCCGACTCCTACATTATAGGCCTTCGCAAAAGACCCCTGATTGATCGCCAGACCAACACGATAAAGAGAATTGATATACAAAATCGGCTGACCAATCCGTACATCCGCAAAAGATTTCCCATAAGTCACCTGGTTCTGATAGACCAGCATATCGTTATTATAAATCGTGACCTCAAACCGATTACCAAATTCAGGACTAAGAGTATAAAATTCCTCACGTGTAATAGACGTCCATAGCGAACCAAAACGAACATCTAAAATATCAATAGCCCCACTAACAAAATCATTCCCAATTGTCGTTTCCACAACAGGAATTTCTACAATTTCATCTATACTTAATTCTGGGCCCACTTCTTCAAAAGTAATGTGTCCGCTTGCTAACTTCGCACCAGTATAAGCATAAACATCACGACCATGAAACGTATAAGAATGCTCCGTATTTTTTCGGCGATTTTCCACCTCCGAAATCTCACGAATCGCTAGAATTCCCACATGTTTCTTGATAAAAGAAAGTGTCCCGTTATTTGGCGTGACAATATACTGATTTTGTACAGTTTTGGCAACCACGCTTTTCCGCTTCGAACCAACGCCTGGATCCACAACGGAGACAAACGTTGTCCCTTCTGGCCAATAATTCACCGTTTGAAACAAACGATAGCTTCCCTCAAAAATATTATAAGGCGTAATATCATGAGTCAAATGATGTATTTTTAACGTTGGGGATTCCTCTAAGGCCACACCGACCATTGCCGATACAGCCCCATCTACCAAACCAAAATCTGACTGTAATACCAGTAAGTTATTCTGCATTTTCTCTCCTTTATTACACTTATATCATAACATAAATTAAATTTCTTATCCATATCTATTTTTGACCACATCAAAAAATCTATCTATATCTCCCTTGACACCACTTACAGCTTCTGAGATTGTAAGCAAGCTTGATTTGCTCCAATACCCACTACCTGCTCTATCTAAAAGTCGTTCAATGCAAGTAGAATTAGATTCAACGTTCTGTTTTATGGGCATGTATTCCAATGATTGCTGTCTCACCTACATACATATTGTGCCGCAAGAGCATTTGCAATTGATACTTTAACTGTTGTCCCCGAATACCTCAAATCCACCTCAATTATAGGCCACATTTTCATTAAAGATTGTAGGGAATATCAATACTCCTCTGAAATGATAGGTTTTTAAATTTCTAATTGGTAAATAAACAGAAAACTATCATAACAGCAACAGACTAAATTTATACTTTTTATTGATATACTAATGAATTCGTTTCAAAAATGGCAACAAATACTTGGCACTACGGTAAAGAAAGACTTATTTTCAGAAATTCTTGTTGTCATAGCATTACCATTGAAAAATAATAGTTTTGGCTAAAATGTACTACGTTAACATTGTAACCTTTCGATAATTGTCATCTCATTTGGAATCCAACTATTATGCAAGTGGATATTGCAAGTAATGAGGTTTGGCGGTATAATGTAAATGAGTCATTTAAAAATCGTCTACATTCTTCTCACTTGAATATCACCCACAAATGAACTAATTATTTTAGCTGACACTACGGAGGTAAACCTAGAATTGTCTAACAACCAATTGAGTGGCCATTTTTATTTTCTGTGAAAGTTCTTTTAGCCACCTCAAGATGATATATATCAGTTCATTTCTCAGAAAATCACTTCTAACTAAATATGAGATTGATGTCTTTTATAGGACTCTTGGTTAGAGCTGAAATAACGAAAAGAGGTTTATAATGTTTCACTATCAAAGCACCATCATTTATTGTTTACTCGTTCTATGGGGGTTAACAGAACTTTTTATTAAAAACAAGACCAGCAAAAACACCTCAAATCATTCTAAGGATCAGGGGACAAGATACATTATTATTACCAGTGTTGTGTTATCCATAGCCATGCTGAATAATCCTATTAAACCTTACCTACTTCCTGAATGGGGGATTTACCTAGGTATTTTTCTGATGATTTTCGGTATTATTTTTAGATTATATGCTATTCATTATCTTGGCAAAGCATTTACACTAAATGTTCAGACCACTGATACTCAAAAATTAATTAGCAGTGGACCCTATAGTCTCGTTCGCAACCCTGCTTATACTGGAAGCATTCTTTCCATTTTAGGCTTATCTTTTGTAACATTAAATATCTTAAGTATTCTCATTACTCTTATTATTTTGAGCATTGCCTACGCTATCCGTATTCGAACAGAAGAAAGGGTTCTCAATCAGCATTTTGGAGAAGACTATAAGGACTACTGCCAAAAGGTTAGATATCGTCTTTTCCCATTTATTTGGTAAATAATAATTCAGACTTTTAAAACAAAGAAAGGCTCCATAATATCTCTCTCTAGTAAGGTAACCCTACTTCGGAGATACTATAGAGCTTTTTGTATATGATTTTAATAGAAAAACACGACTAAGTTCTTCATTGGAAGAGCAATGAATTCCAATTTAAGACAGATTTAATCCATCTTCCAACTTTCACTAGAAATAACAATCCCTTTAGAGGGGATATAAAACCTTCACTGTTTTGGATATATGAAAAAAGAGAACGAAGACTGTACTGACCCCCAAAAGTTGGACAAATAATT
>NZ_KV837632.1:321881-336771 GCF_001838575.1 Streptococcus sp. HMSC034B03 | reverse complement strand
TTTTTTCTGTCTAATTTTTGGGGTGCAGATCATTCAGGCTCTATTTTTTTGAAATCTATATAGAAATCATGTTTGAATTTTATAATAAAAATCCCAATTTTTCTAGTGCTTTTTCGACGTAGTCTAAATCTTGTTGCGAATCAGCTTCTACTAGATGATAATGGACACCGTCTGTCAATTCAGATAAACCGCGGAAATTGGTCTCGTGAATTTGTTGAATGAAATGCTGAACATCTCTGCGACAAGTTAATTTCAGATAGGTCTGAATTTCCCCATAAACGGGATGCTCTACCATAATATTTTGAACTCGTCCACCATTATCTACAATTGCCAGTAATTCCGCTTCAATATCTTCAATCGTATGCTTAACTTTAAAAAGCTGGTGATAATATTTAGCACTATCATTCGTTTTGTAAATATAACCTCGATTTGTACTAATAATAGGGGCGCCATCTGCTCGTAAAACGGCAATGTCTTGTACAATGATTTGTCGAGTAACATGGAATTTCTCTGCTAAAATTTGTCCATTTAAGGGAGTTTCCGCAGTTTTTAAAAGCTGTAATAAATCTGTTCTTCTTTGTTTTATCATAAATTCATTGTAGAATAAATCTGTTAAATATTCAAGATTTAGCGGATTTTTTGTAGAGCTTTATAGATAAATTGTGCAATGATAAAATCAACGATACTATGAATGATAGTTCCAACTCCTACAAGGATGAAAAGCAGATAAAACATATTTGCTGGAAAAGAAGTTGAGGCGTAAAAGATGAGGCAAGCAAGGACTTCAGCAATTGCATGAATAAAAGCAAGGACAATATTAAGAATCCAAGTCTGGATTGATTTATCTAAAGTTTTAGGATATTTTTTTAGATAAAGAGCGCCTACCAAGCCGAAGCATAGGTGCGACAGGGCACGAAGAACGATAACAATGGGATAACCAGCTACTAAAAAACCAAAAGTAGATCCTAGAATAACGATCAAAGCCATTAACGGCGAGATAAACATGGCTAAAAAGATGGGAACATGGCTTGCCAAAGTGTAGGATGCAGGTGGAATAATAATTTTTGCAGGCATAACCATCGGAATAACAATAGCTAGTGCAGTCAAGAGAGCTGTAAGAGTTATAAATTGATTTTTTGTTTTAGGTTTCATAATTTTCTCCTTTTTACTGTATATACACAAGTATAGTATACTGTTTTTTCAGATAATGTCAAGAGAAAATTTTGATAGAATAGGACAGAATTCCTAAACAATCTGTGTCATTTCTGTTAGAATGTCAGTAAGAGGAGAATATTATGATAAATGTAAAGAAACAACCAGAGTATATTTCCATTGATTCTTCCTTACGTTTGCGAAAGTATGATGGACAAGCTCATCTCGCCTTTTCTTGGTATCAAGACCCTGAGGTGATTCATTTGATAGATGGTAGTCAAGAGCCTTACACGCTTCAACGAATCAAGAAAATGTATGACTATCTTACTCAGCGTGGAGAAGTGTATTTTATTGAAGTTTTGACAAATGCAGGTTGGCAGCCGATTGGTGATGTGAGTTTTTGGCAAGAAGACATGCCGATTGTTATTGGCAATTCAGCTTATCGTGGTCAGGGAATCGGGAGGACAGTTGTTCAGGCATTGGTTGAACGCGGACGCAAGTTGGGTTATAAGCGCTTGTATGTTCAAGAAATCTATGATGACAATGAAGCTTCTAAGAAGATGTTTGAGTTAGTAGGGTTTTATCCTTTGGAAAAGACTGAAAATGGGCATCGCTATGCTTTGGATTTGACGCTTTCTTTGTCAGCTATTCAATCAAGTCAATTTTATCTTTCTGAAAAGAAATTAGAGCAGGTACAGGCATGGTTTGATACAAAGGACATAAACGCTTTAAAGCCTTTACCAATTAAGCGATGGAAAGATAAAATCTTTTTCACTGATGGACATAGCAGAGCATTTATAGCTTATCAAGCTGGTTTTGAAGAGATTCCAGTTTGTGCAGAAGAGGACGATTTGAATTGGGATTTTTATTACTATTGCCTTCAAACTTGTGAAAAAATGGGAATTTTTACGATAAAAGATTTAGAAAATCGTATCTTGCCTGAGTCGGATTATAGGAAAAAATGGTTGGATTGGTGCCAGCGAGTCGCGAAAGATTTTGAAGAATAAATAGTGATTATGTTATAATCAACAAGAAAACACTTTCACATAGAAGAGGTCAAAAATGATTTATGAATTTTGTGCAGAAAATGTGACTAATTTGGAAAAAGCCATGCAGGCTGGTGCTCGACGAATTGAACTTTGCGATAATCTAGCAGTTGGCGGAACAACGCCTAGTTACGGTGTCATAAAGGCGGCTGTTGAGCTAGCAAAATCTTACAATGTGACCGTTATGACGATGATTCGTCCACGCGGGGGAGACTTTGTATACAATGACTTGGAAATGGAAATCATGCTAGAAGACATTCAAATGGCGCGCAGCGCTGGGACACACGGACTTGTTTTTGGTGTTTTGACAACTGCTAATAAAATTGATTATCCAAAAATGGAAAAATTATTAAAAGCCTCGCAAGGGCTGGAAGTCGTCTTTCACATGGCTTTTGACGCTACTCCAAGAGAACATCAATTTAGTGAAATGGACTGGCTAATGGAACATAGCGTGAAACGGATTCTAACTCACGGTGGACTGGCAGAAGAGCCGATTCAAGAGCATTTTTCTTGGTTATATGAATTGATAAATCATGCAGCTGGTCGGATTGATATTTTACCAGGAGGCGGTATTACGGTTGATAATCGTGATGAAATTGTTGCAAAGCTCGGCGTCAATCAACTTCATGGTACCAAAATTGTATTTTAGAAAGTGAAGATCATGTTAAACTTATTTGAGAAATATCAAGCAAATCCAGAAAAATTACAGGTATTTGGTTTTGAAAAAAGAGGAGAAGAGTTTGTTTATTCTCAGGAAATAATGAATGGTGATTTTCTGTTACAGCTAAAACTTCAGGGTGAGAAGCTGGACTATCAAGTGTTTGACCAAGAGACTGGTGATGAATACGTGCAAGTCAAAATGAGGACTATGACAGGTGAATTTGTCGGTCAAGTCCGTGAAGCTTGTCAGGAGATTTTTTTGATGATCCGAGCTAATTGTTTTGAGGAAGTTGGCTTTCTTTATGAACAGAGCAGCCGCTTGCAGGATTATGTAGCGAAGACCTATGGCGGACGACTGGAATATCTCTGGGAGAATTCTTCAAAAAATAGCAATCTTCATGCTGGTGTTTTTCGACATCAGGATACTAAAAAATGGTATGGTATTTTTATGACGATAGACTGGTCGAAGTTTGAAAATGGCAAAACTGGTCAAATAGAAGTGCTGAATGTCAAAAACAATCAAGTAGCTGATTTGCTTAAGAAAGCAGGAATTTACCCAGCATTTCACATGAATAAAAAATATTGGCTGAGCCTGCCCTTGGATGATACTTTGACGGATACAGAACTTTTTTCCCTTTTGGATAAGAGCTTTGAATTGACCCAAAAGAAATGAGGAACACGGTTAGTTTGTGCTAGCTGCGTTTTATCTTTACAGATAATGCAACAAAATAGTGTATAATGGTAATCAGTAATAGCAGAGGAGAGAGTATGAATCTTATCAGAAAATTGGGCTGGTTTTTCAAACTGGAGAAAAAACGTTATATTATCGGAATTCTAGCCTTGTCTTTGGTTAGTGTTTTTAATTTAATTCCTCCTAGAGTAATTGGTGTGGTGATTGACCGTATTGCTAACCGAAATCTAACGTCAGACCAGTTGCTTTTAAATCTTTTACTTTTGGTTGCTTCGGCCTTTATTATGTATGGTCTGCGATATCTTTGGAGGCTGTACATTTTTGGAACGGCAAATCATTTGGGACGACTTTTGCGTTCTCAACTCTTTGAGCACTTTACCCAAATGGCACCGTCTTTTTACCAAAAATATCGAACAGGAGATTTGATGGCGCATGCAACGAATGACATTAATGCAGTTGTAAGTGTAGCAGGTGGGGGTGTCATGTCGGCGGTAGACGCATCAATCACAGCACTGGTAACGCTGCTGACCATGTTTTTTGTTTTAGACTGGCGCTTGACTTTGATTGCTATTCTGCCATTGCCATTTCTTTCTTGGGGAATCAGTTTAATTGGACGAAAAAATCATGAGAGCTTTAAAGCGGCTCAGGAGGCCTTTTCTGACTTGAATAACAAGGTACAGGAAAGCGTTTCGGGGATTAAAGTGACGAAGTCTTTTGGCTATCAAAAAGCAGAAAGTTACTCTTTTGCTAGAACAAATCAGGATGTCTATGAGAAGAATATTCTCGCTGCTAAATACAATTCTCTCTTTGACCCTATGGTTCTGATTTTTATTGGCTTATCTTATGTGTTAACCTTGATTTTTGGGGGAATGTTCATCTCTAGAGGGCAATTTACAGTTGGGGAGTTAGTGACGTTTATCACTTATCTGGATATGCTGGTATGGCCTTTGCAGGCGATGGGTTATCTCTTTAACATCAGCCAGAGAGGAATGGTTTCTTATGAGCGGATTGAGCGATTGTTAGCAGAGAAGTCTGATGTTAAAGAAGCCAAAAATCCCGTTTTCCCTATACAAAATGGTCGTTTGCTTTATGATATTCAGCATTTTTCTTATGAGAAAGCAGCCACTTTATCCAATATTCATTTTGCATTAGAAAAAGGGCAGACGCTAGGAATTGTTGGACAAACAGGTTCTGGCAAAACAACACTATTACGCCTGCTCATGCGAGAACGGGATATTCAAGAAGGTGCTATTTATCTGAATGATCATGATATTCGAGATTATAGCTTAAATGATTTGCGGAGTTTGATTGGTTACGTACCACAAGAACAGATTCTTTTTGCAATGTCGATTGCGAACAATATTCGTTTTGCAAATCCAGACTTGTCAGATGACGAAGTGATTCGAGCTAGTAAACTTTGTGGTCTTTATGAGGATATTATTGCCATGCCAGAAGGCTTTCAGACAATTGTCGGCGAGAGAGGAGTATCGCTTTCAGGAGGTCAAAAGCAACGTTTAGCCATGAGTCGAGCGCTCGTTCTGAAACCAGATATTTTAATCTTGGATGATTCTTTGTCTGCTGTTGATGCTAAAACAGAGCATTTGATTTTGGAAAATCTCAAGGAAGAAAGAGATGGTAAGACGACGATTATTACTGCTCATCGGTTATCAGCAGTTGTTCATGCAGATTTGATCTTAGTTATGGAAAATGGGCGCATTAAAGAGCGTGGCACTCACCAAGAATTGATGGCTCAAAACGGTTGGTATGCGCATACTTATCACAACCAGCAACTGGCAGAAAGTCTGAAGGAGGAGTAATCATGAAAAAACAAACAACTTTTCATCGCCTTCTGACTTATATGTGGCGTTATAAATGGGTGAGCATTTTGGCACTTGCTTTTATCTTTGCGACAACTTTGGTGACGACAGCTTTGCCACTTTTGGCCCGGTATTTTATTGACCATTTTATCAGTCGTCATCAGATTATGGCGGGATTTTATATTTTGATTCTCTATTATGCTCTCTTTCTTTTGAGGGTACTATTTACTTTCTTGGGACAGTATTCTTTTGCCCGTGTGGCATATAGCATTGTTCGCGATCTGCGTCAGGAGAGTTTTGAAAATATTGAGCGGCTACGTATGGCTTATTTTGATCAAATAGCTGCAGGAGCGATTGTTTCCCGTTTGACGAATGATACACAAGCGGTAGCAGATATGTTTAGTAGCATATTTTCAAGTTTTCTAAGTTCCATTTTTATTCTTGTTGTAACAGTAATGACGATGTGCACCTTGAATTGGCGCTTGACAGGACTTATTGTACTTTTTTTACCAGTCATGCTGGGCTCCATTTTACTTTATCAACGCTTATCTAATCGTCTCCTCAAACTCGTCCGAAGCAAACTGAGTGATTTGAATGTCAAACTTTCTGAAAGTATTGAGGGAATGCGAATTATTCAGGCATTTAGTCAGGAAAAGCGTCTAATAAATGAATTTGAAACGATTAACGGCGAGCATTTGGAGTATACAGTCCGCTACCTCAATATCAATAGCCTTTTTCTGCGTCCAGCTATGTCTTTGTTAAAAATTTTAGCTTATGCAGTTATTTTAGCTTACTTTGGCTTTACTTGGCAGGTTGCAGGAGTGACAGCAGGGGTTATGTATGCTTTTATACAATATGTCAATCAACTTTTTAATCCTCTGATTGATTTGATGCAGAATTACTCTGTTTTACAGACATCTATGGTGGCTGCAGACCGTGTTTTCGCAATCATAGACCGCAGAGACTATGAGCCCAATCAAGCTAATCTTCCATTGGAAATTACAGCTGGGAATATTGAATTTCGTCATGTTTCTTTTTCTTATGACGGCAAGCGTGATGTTCTGAAAGATATTTCATTTTCAGTCAAGCAGGGGGAAACAATCGCCTTTGTCGGTGCGACAGGCTCAGGCAAGTCTTCGATTATCAATCTCTTTCTGCGATTTTATGAATTTGAAAGAGGAGAAATTTTAATTGATGATCAAAATATTAAGGATTACAGCCAAGCTGAACTGCGTCGCAATATCGGTTTAGTTCTTCAAGATCCTTTCCTCTATCACGGTACCATTGCTTCTAATATCCAAATGTATCAGGAAAATATGAGTCGAGAAGATATTGTAGAAGCTGCTAAGTTTGTGGATGCTCACGACTTTATTAGTCAGCTTCCTGCAGAATATGACAGTCCAGTAACCGAGCGAGGTGCGACTTTTTCAAGCGGACAAAGACAACTATTGGCTTTTGCGAGAACAATTGCTAGTAAGCCCAAAATCTTGATTTTGGACGAAGCAACTGCTAATATTGACTCAGAGACCGAAGAACTTATCCAAACTTCGCTGAAAAAAATGCGCCAAGGACGAACGACGATTGCCATTGCTCACCGTCTGTCTACCATTCAGGACGCTAACTGTATTTATGTCATGGAGCAGGGGCGTATCATTGAATCTGGCACACACGAAGAACTTCTAGCGCTTAAGGGTACTTATTATAAAATGTATCAATTGCAGGCTGGAATGATGAAAGAAGAGTGATATGTTAAAGAAAAGGCTGTGCAAAAAGTGTCCCAGCTTCTATCAGATTTAGTAATAAAAGAATAACGCAGTAGGTGATTGGACTCTTCATTCGCTTTTCAAGCTCAGAAGAGCACCTAATCACCCTTGCGGGGGTGGGACTACGAACTAAAAATTTTCGATTTTTAGTTCTGTCCCACTCCCTTATAAATATTCATTTAAGCGTTCTAAGGTTTTTTCTAGATCCTCGTATTTAATTTTTGCGTATTGATAAGGACAATCCTGTATATAACTTGCTTCAAAAAAATCCAATGGCAGATTGCTATGTTTGAGGGAGCTGACGGATTTAAGTCCACGTAGATCTAGTAAGATACCATCTCTATTG
This sequence comes from Streptococcus sp. HMSC034B03, assembly GCF_001838575.1. Taxonomy (NCBI): domain Bacteria; kingdom Bacillati; phylum Bacillota; class Bacilli; order Lactobacillales; family Streptococcaceae; genus Streptococcus; species Streptococcus sp. HMSC034B03. Next base: position 329,296 of record NZ_KV837632.1, on the reverse strand, counting down.
ATAAAGTAGGAAAGTTTGAGCTGATTTTGGCTTAAAAGTTTTCTAGCTCTCGTCAATTCTTTTTCTTGTTGATTGAGAAGAGAAAGACGATTTTTTTCAAACATTAGATTGTCAATATAAAGAGATAGAGCTTTCTGCATGATGAGATTGCTGTCGTAGTCTACTGCTTTTTTGTAGGCGATAAAAGTTGACTGAATAGCTGGAGGAAATAGCAGAGCTGTTATCCGAAGGGCAGGGAAGAGGCTAGTAGAAAAAGATTTGATATAGATGACATGCTGGCTGTCGTCCAAGTAATGAAAGGTCAGTTCGCGTTTGCTGTCAAAGTCAGCCAAATAATCATCTTCTATGATATAAACATCATAAAGCCGAGCAAGACGAATGATTTCTTCCTTCTCCTTTCGACTGTAAGAATGCCCCAAGGGATAATGAAAGCGTGGGATAGTATAGAAGAATTTGATACGACCAGATTGAAAAATCCTCTCCAATTCTCCTAAATCAATTCCTTCTGGAGTTCGCTCAATTGTTTGATAAGGAAGTTTTTGGGCAGTTAGCAAATCATTTATCCGATGATAGGTAGGCTGTTCAACTAGAATTTCATATTTTTCATTTGGAAAGGCAATTTGCGAAAGAATATAAAGAGCTTGCTGGGTACCAGATGTCAGAACGAGTCTATCAGCAGAGGTGTAGATAGCTGAATCTAGAAGCAGCTGCTGGACAGATTGTCGCAAAACCTCTAGCCCCTCTTGTTGCGAGTAGTAGTTAAAAAGATAATTCTCACGTCCAATCAGCGTTTCATTGAGACAAAGTCGAAAGTCTTCATAAATTTGGTAGTGGTCATCTCTGACGGTTAGCTCCATGTCCTGCTGATCCTCCAGACTATTTTCCAACACATAGTAGCCACTTTTAGGAACCGCATAGATATACTTTTGATATTTCAATTCCATTAGCGCCTTTTGAGCTGTATCCTTGCTACAGCGATAGTATTCTGCCAGCTGACGGACAGAAGGAATCTTTTGTCCCTTGGACAATTTCCCGCTTTTAATATCTTGGCTAATCTGATCTACAATACATTGATACTTAGGTTTTATCATCTTAACTGTCCCCATACAGAAGAATTTTTGTCTATTGTAGCGTATTTTGAAATCTTTTACAATCAGGAAATGATGTATGGTATTTGTTATTAACGGTAGAGATTGAGATATTTTTAAATATTAAAACATTTTACTTATTATTATGTTATAATGTGTATGATAGCGCTTTAAATGTGATTTGTAGCAAAATTTTTATAAAAAGGAGAGCATCATGAACGGTTTGGTTTTAGGATTGGATATCGGTATTGCTTCTGTCGGAGTGGGAATTTTAAATAAAGAAACAGGCGAGATTATTCATGCTAATTCGAGAATTTTTCCAGCTGCAACTGCAGACAGCAATGTAGAACGTCGGGGATTTAGACAAGGAAGAAGACTTGGTCGAAGGAAGAAACATCGCAGCGCTCGCTTAAACAACCTTTTTGAAGAATTCGGTTTTATAACAGATTTTTCTGCTATCCCTTTAAATTTAAATCCTTATGCTCTGCGTGTGAAGGGATTAAGCGAAGAATTAACAAATGAAGAGTTGTTTATTGCGCTTAAAAACATTATTAAACGGCGTGGTATCAGCTATCTAGACGATGCTAGTGAAGATGGAGAAACAGCTTCCAATGAGTATGGAAAAGCAGTTGAAGAAAACAGAAAATTACTTGCAGACAAAACGCCTGGACAAATCCAGTTGGAACGTTTTGAAAAATACGGACAAGTTCGTGGGGATTTTACAGTTGTTGAAAATGGGGAGAATCATCGTTTAATTAATGTATTTTCTACTTCAGCCTACAAAAAAGAAGCAGAGCGAATTCTTAGAAGGCAACAAGAATTCAATGTGAGGATTTCAGATGAATTCATTGAAGCTTATTTAACTATTTTGACTGGCAAAAGAAAATATTATCATGGGCCTGGAAATGAAAAATCTAGAACAGATTATGGAAGATTTCGGACAGATGGCACAACTCTTGATAATATTTTCGGTATTTTAATTGGAAAATGTACTTTTTATCCTGATGAATATCGAGCAGCAAAGGCGTCTTATACCGCGCAGGAATTTAATTTGCTCAACGACCTCAATAATTTAACAGTTCCAACTGAAACGAAAAAATTGAGTCCAGAACAAAAGCGGCAGATTGTTGAGTATGCTAGAACTGCAAAAACTTTAGGAACTCCAACTTTACTGAAATATATTGCTAAGTTAGTAGACGGTTCTATTGATGACATAAAAGGATATCGGATTGATAAATCTGATAAACCGGAGATGCATACTTTTGACGCCTATCGTAAAATGAGAACACTAGATCTGGTGAATATAGATGCATTATCGAGAGAAACCTTAGACGACTTAGCACACATTCTAACCTTGAATACAGAAAGTGAAGGTATTTTAGAAGCTCTTAACAGTAAAATGCCTAGTACATTTACCAAAGAGCAGATTGATGAGTTAATTCAGTTTAGGAAGAAAAACAGTGCGGTATTTGGAAAAGGTTGGCATAATTTTTCTCTTAAGTTAATGAATGAATTGATTTCGGAGCTTTATGAGACTTCAGAGGAGCAAATGACTATTTTGACTCGTCTAGGTAAACAGAGAAGTAGAGAAATTTCAAAACGAACTAAATACATAGATGAAAAAGAATTAACAGAAGAAATCTATAACCCTGTAGTAGCAAAGTCTGTCAGACAGGCAATAAAGATAATCAATGAAGCAACTAAAAGATATGGTATTTTTGATAATATCGTTATCGAAATGGCTCGTGAAAATAACGAAGAAGATGCAAAGAAAGATTATATCAAGCGTCAAAAAGCAAACCAAGATGAGAAAAATGCTTCTATGGAAAAAGCGGCTTTCCAATACAATGGAAAAAAAGAGTTACCAGATAGTATTTTTCATGGCCATAAGGAATTAGCTACTAAGATTCGTTTATGGCACCAGCAGGGAGAACGCTGCCTTTATACGGGAAAGAATATCTCTATTCGTGATTTAATTCATAATCCACATCAGTATGAAATTGATCATATTCTGCCGCTTTCACTTTCTTTTGATGATGGCTTGGCCAATAAGGTTCTGGTGCTAGCAACAGCTAATCAGGAAAAGGGACAGAGAACACCATTCCAGGCTATAGATAGTATGGATGATGCGTGGTCTTACAGGGAGTTCAAACAATATGTCCGGAATTCTAAAAGCTTAAGTAATAAGAAAAAAGACTATCTGCTGACCGAAGAAGATATCAGCAAGATTGAAGTAAAACAAAAATTCATTGAGCGCAATCTCGTGGACACACGTTACTCATCACGGGTAGTCCTAAATACTTTGCAGGAATTTTACAAAACAAATGATTTCGATACAAAAATTTCGGTTGTTCGTGGTCAATTTACATCACAGCTGAGAAGAAAGTGGAAAATTGAAAAAAGTCGTGATACCTATCACCACCACGCAGTAGATGCTCTCATCATTGCGGCCTCCAGTCAGTTAAGACTCTGGAAAAAGCAGAATAATCCTTTGATTTCTTATAAAGAAGGGCAGTTTGTAGATCCTGAAACGGGAGAGATTCTTTCACTGACAGATGACGAATATAAAGAACTTGTTTTCAGACCACCATATGATTATTTTGTAGATACATTGAAGAGCAAATCGTTTGAAGACAGTATCTTGTTTTCTTATCAAGTGGATTCTAAATATAACCGAAAAATATCAGATGCTACAATCTATGGAACTAGAAAAGCTCAGTTGGGGAAAGATAAGCAGGAGGAAACTTATGTACTTGGAAAAATTAAGGATATCTATTCTCAAAAGGGTTATGAAGATTTTATCAAGAGATATAATAAAGATGAAACTCAGTTCTTGATATATCACAAAGATCCACAGACCTTTGAAAAAGTTATTGAAGAAATTCTTAAAACCTATCCTGACAAAGAGTTAAACGAAAAGGGTAAAGAAATTCCCTGCAATCCTTTTGAAAAGTACAGACAAGAAAATGGTCCTATTCGAAAATACAGCAAAAAGGGCAAAGGCCCAGAGATTAAAATCCTTAAGTATTATGATAATAAACTTGGTAATCATATTGATATTACTCCTGTAAACAGTCAGAACCAGGTTGTTTTGCAGTCCTTGAAGCCTTGGCGGACAGATGTTTATTTTAATCCCCGGACTTCCAAATATGAATTGATGGGATTGAAATACTCAGATTTAAGATTTGAAAAAGGGAGTGGAAGCTACGGTATTTCACCTGAAAAATATAATAAAGTCAAAGCAAAAGAAGGAGTGAACGAGGATTCAGAATTTAAATTTACTTTATATAAGAACGATTTGATTTTGATAAAAGACACCGAAACTGGAGAGCAGCAATTATTTAGGTATGGTTCGCGAAACGATACCTCAAAACATTATGTTGAGTTAAAACCTTATGAAAAAGCTAAATTTGAAGGAAATCAACAGCTGATGAATTTGTTAGGAACCGTTGCAAAAGGTGGTCAATGCCTCAAAGGGATAAACAAGCCTAATCTCTCCATCTATAAAGTCAAAACAGATGTTCTTGGTAATAAATATTTCATTAAAAAAGAGGGTGATCAGCCACAGCTCAATTTTAAGAAAAAATTTTAAAAAAAGAGTTGCAAACGCTTTTGCAATGTATTATAATAGTGACTGTAAGGGACGCCTTACACAGTTACTTAAATCTTGCAGAAGCTACAAAGATAAGGCTTCATGCCGAAATCAACACCCTGTCTATGACGGGGTGTTTTCGTGTTGTAAAGGAGTTTTTATGACGTGGAGAATTGTACATATCTGTCAAAGTGAAAAGATGAGACTGAAATTAGACAATTTGTTAATAAAGAAAATGGGAGAAGAGTATACAATCCCTTTAAGTGATATTTCAATCATAGTAGCTGAAGGTGGTGATACTGTCGTTACCCTTCGATTATTGAGTGCTTTAAGTAAGTATAATATCGCCTTAATTGTATGTGACAATGAACACTTACCAACGGGAATTTATCATTCTCAAAACGGGCATTTTAGAGCCTATAAACGACTGCAAGAACAACTGCTCTGGTCTCAGGAACAAAAAGATAAGCTCTGGCAACTTGTTATCTATTTTAAAATCAATAATCAGCAGGATGTTTTGGCAATGTTTGAAAAAAATCTTGATTGTATCCAATTGTTAGCGGATTATAAGGATCATATTGAACTAGGAGATAAGACAAATCGAGAAGGACATGCCGCTAAGGTCTATTTCAATGAATTATTTGGAAAGAAGTTTATCCGTGTAACTCAGCGAGAATCAGATGTCATTAATGCGGGGTTGAATTACGGATACGCTATTATGCGAGCACAGATGGCACGAATCGTTGCTGGATATGGACTAAATGCTTTAATTGGAATTTTTCATAAAAATGAATACAACCAGTTCAATCTGGTGGATGATTTAATGGAACCTTTCCGCCAAATTATTGATGTTTGGGTTTATGAACATTTGAGAGATGAAGAATATTTAAAATATGAATTCCGCTTGGCTTTAACAAATCTACTGAACGCAAAAATTAAATATGGCAAAGAAACCTGCTCGGTCACAGTTGCAATGGACAAATATGTAAAAGGTTTTATCAAATGTATTGCTGATAAGGATACAACAAAGTTTTACTGTCCAATAGTTTCTAGTTTGGAATGGAGTATGTAATGAGGTATGAAGCGATGAGATTATTATGTTTCTTTGACTTGCCAATGGAAACCAATCAGGAAAAACGAACCTATCGTAATTTTCGCAAAGAATTGATTGCCAATGGGTTTGAAATGCTGCAGTTTTCTGTATATTATCGAACTTGCCCAAACAGAAGTTTTGCCAGTAAATTTTATAAAAAGCTGAAACAAAGCAATTTACCAAGTGGCAATGTCCGTTTACTAGCTGTTACAGAAAAGCAATTTTCAGAAATGGTCTTGATTATCGGAGGGAAGACCAAGCAAGAAGAAGTAATAAGTGATAATAAGCTGGTGATTATATGAAAATGAATTTTACACATCCTTATAGAGAGAATTTATCTATTAATTTTGGCCCGTTTACTCAAATAGTAGGAGATAATCAGCAATTAAAATACTATATGTGGCAGCTCTTAATTTGGTATTTCAACGGTAAAAAGTATAATGTAGAAGACTTGAACCTTTTTGAACAAATGGAACCAGAAATTACCGAAGAGAATACAATTTTTAAAAGAACAGATTACAAGATTATTTCTATTTCAGATATCCAAGATTTAATCGAGCAAATGGCTTATAAAAAAGGGACTGTAGCGTTTGATTTTCTGAAGTCAAAACTAGATAATCTTGAAATAATGGAACAGATAGATTATATCAATGATAAGCTGGATCAAATTTCAATGATTGTAAATGAACGTTTGAATTTTCAAATTGAAGGTATACATTACCATACAGAGAGTCAGTATTTTACAACTGAGCAGCTGATTCTTAAGAATTTTTTACCTTATTTTGGGTTCAAAGATAAGAATATATCGTTTGAATTTGTCGAAAATGAAACGAAATTTATTATTTTTATGCAAATGCTAGAACAGTTGATTCAAGGCCAGACCAACCGTATCTTGCTCGTCCTCAGAAATATGGACGATTACTTGAATTATTGCTCATTTGTAAAATGTTGCGAGCAACTAGAGGAGATGGCCGACAATTACAGTAATTTTAGTGTCATTATTTTCCCGTCAAATGAAGGCTATCTTTATTTGAATCGCGAGAATATGGAATACGTCAATATTGTTTCTGATTTGGTTGAACATTTTTATGAATTTTCTTTTATGTATGAAAGGTTTATTGGTCAATATCCTACTAACGACGTACCTACAGAAGATGATTTCATCGTCTCTTTGCAAAAGATTTCACCATATTTATTTAGTAAAGACGTGACACATATGAGTTTATCTATCCAAGATATGGTAACCTTGAAAATTATGAACAGTTTATACCATTACAACAAGAAAATTCATTTTGCTTATAATCCACCTACTCAATTATTAATTAATTTTTTAAAAAATTAAGATTGACAAGCTCATCAAAGGACTTTATAATCAATGTAAGGGTACAAAAATCAAAAAATTTTTTAATTTGAGGTTTTTGTACTCTCAAGATTTAAGTAACTGTAAAACTCTCTTCCGGGAAAGTTGGCGGACTGCTCGGTTTTTGTACTCTCAAGATTTAAGTAACTGTAAAACTAGTACACGACTAGATAAGCACGAAGAAGAGTTTTTGTACTCTCAAGATTTAAGTAACTGTAAAACAATACCAAACGTTTTCATCTTTTTCTCTTTGTTTTTGTACTCTCAAGATTTAAGTAACTG